>JANMBW010000278.1:0-1707 GCA_031360565.1 Polaromonas sp. | reverse complement strand
ATTCCATGGCGACCACGCATTCGGCGATCAATTCACTGGCCATCGGTCCAACGATATGCACACCCAAAATTTCATCGCTTGCCGCATCAGCCAGCATTTTCACCATGCCGGTCGTATCGCCCAGCGCGCGGGCCCGTCCGTTGGCGAGGAAGGGAAAGGTACCCGACTTGTAAGCGCGTCCGGCAGCTTTCAACTGCTCCTCAGTCTGGCCGACCCAGGCAATTTCAGGACTGGTGTAGATCACCCACGGAATGGTGTTGAAATTGACATGACCATGCTGGCCAGCAATGCGTTCAGCCACCGCCACGCCTTCTTCTTCGGCCTTATGTGCCAGCATCGGGCCGCGCACCACGTCGCCGATCGCCCAGACGTTGGTCAAGTTGGTTCTGCACTCACCATCGACGACGATTGCGCCACGCTCGTCCAGCGTGAGTCCGACCGTCTCAGGTGCAAGTCCGATGGTGTTGGCAACCCGACCAATCGAAATAATCAGCTTGTCGACGTCAAGCTTTTGGGCCTGACCCTTGGCATCCACGTAGGCGACCGACACACCCTTTTTACTTGACTTGATTTCACCGACGGTCACGCCAAGTTCAATTTTCAAACCCTGCTTGACGAAAGCCTTGTGCGCTTCCTTGGCAATTTGCTGGTCTACCGCGCCCAGGAAAGCAGGCAAGGCCTCGAGCACGGTGACTTCGGCGCCTAGACGGCGCCAGACCGAACCCATTTCCAGGCCAATCACACCCGAGCCTATCAAGCCAAGCTTTTTAGGTACCTCCGCCATGCGCAGCGCGCCGTCATTCGACAGAATGGTTTCCTCGTCAAACGGCGTGCCAGGAAGGGAGCGCGCGTTGGAACCAGTGGCCACAATGATGTGCTTGCCGACGATCAACTCTTCAGCGGCACCTGCAACTTGGATCTCGTACACGCCGTTGCTGGCAGCCTTGAAAGATCCTCGCCCATGAAAAAACGTCACCTTGTTTTTCTTGAAAAGGTACAAAACCCCTTCGTTGTTCTGCTTCACCACAGAGTCTTTTCGACCAATCATTTTGGCCATGTCCAGCCCCAGGCCGCTGACCGAAATACCGTGATCGGCGAAGTGGTGACTTGCCTGGTCGTAATGCTCCGACGATTGGAGCAGTGCCTTGGAGGGAATACAGCCGACATTGGTACACGTGCCTCCCAGCGCCGGGCCACCGGCCTGGTTTTTCCATTCGTCAATACAGGCTACGTTAAAACCCAGTTGTGCGGCGCGGATGGCCGCAATGTAGCCACCCGGGCCACCGCCGATGACGATCACATCGAATTGTTTGGACACGGTCAATTCTTTCAAATATCAAACAGCAGTCGAGCCGGATCTTCCAGCGCCTCTTTCATGGCCACCAGACCCAGTACCGCCTCGCGGCCGTCAATAATGCGGTGGTCATACGACATGGCAAAGTAGTTCATCGGACGAACCACAATCTGGCCGTTCTCAACCACTGCCCGGTCCTTGGTGGCGTGCACGCCCAAAATGGCAGACTGTGGCGGGTTGATGATAGGTGTCGACAGCATGGAGCCAAAGGTGCCCCCGTTGCTGATGGAAAAAGTACCGCCCGTCATTTCCTCAATGCCCAATTTTCCATCGCGAGCCTTGGTACCGTATTCGGCAATCTTCTTTTCGATCTCGGCAAAGCTCATCTGGTCGGCATTGCGCAAAATCGGCAC
>JANMBW010000198.1:0-2399 GCA_031360565.1 Polaromonas sp. | reverse complement strand
GCAATGGTGGGATTGTTGACATCCAAAATCCTTCTTGACGCAATTGCGCTGTCGTCGACGTCATCAACCCGTTCGGACGCGCCGCTTGCCGCCAAACGCCAACAGGCCGTCGCCATGGGCGCCATCGCAGCCATCGTCTACCTCTCCTTTTTCAGCACCTACCGCTTTGGCCGTCCCTATCTGACCAGTGCGCCTGAAACCTTCTGGCTCTTCGGCGTGTTTTTTGTCATTGCCTGGGCCCCCGCCCGGCACCTAGCCTCCCGCTGGGCTTTTCCATTGCTGGCTGGCCTGGCGATAGGCGTCGGCAGCCTGTTCAAATCGTTTGCCATGATTGCGCCGGTAGTTCTGGCGCTTGCGCTGTGCTACCAGATGCTGCACGCGCGAAAAGCACCGTGGCAGATTTTTCGGCCCGGCATGGTGACAGACGGCTTCAAGCTGGCTGGTATTTGCACCATCGCGCTGGCGGTCTTTGGCCTGTGGTTTACGCTCGACCCGTTTCCCGCTGAAGTCTGGCGGGAGTTTGTAGTGGGCGAAAACGCGGGCAAATTTAAATCGTCGCCCGGATACTTCAAGCAGGCCTTCAGTGGTTCAGGTGGGCTTGTGGTGATTCTCACCGGCTATTTCGTCAATGCCGGCTTGCTGCTGCCCGTGACGGCGGGGTGCGCCTGGGCCGCCTGGCGCAACTACCGCCAGCGCAAGGCATCCGGCCAGAAAATCAGTGATGCAGAAAAGGTGCTGTGGCTTTGGCTGCTGGCCCTGGCGCTGGTGTTCATGGTACCCAGTCAACGCTCGGCACGCTACCTGATTCCGGCCATGCCTGCGGTCGCGATTTTGGTCGGCCTGTACTGGAGCCGTATGGGCCGAATCTGGTTTGGCGTGACGCTGCTGTTTTGCCTGGCAGGCGCGCTGGCCATGGCGTCCATCGCCTATGGCGCAGTGCGTGCCACGCAAGATCCCGGGCTCTATTCCCCGCTGTTCTGGATCTTTCTGGCGCTGCTTGGCGCGGCTTGCCTGGCCGGATTAGTCAAACCGGCGCTGACCCGCCCGATCGCAGCTTTGGCCGGCTTTGCGGTGCTGTTTTCACTGGCCTGGGCGACCGAGCCATTCAATGGCCCGGTCGGCCACTTCAAGCCTGCGAGCGTCGCCCTGCTGCAAGGTCAAAAAGTCGCTGTTCCAAGCAATTTCAACGGGCAGTTTGAACGCTACCAGTTTCTAATCAAGGGAGCTACTGTGCTGCCCTATTTTGCAGCCCAGCCCGTCGACTACAACGATATCGAGGCATTGTTCAAAAATGCCCGCTACGCGCTGGTACAGCGGCGCATGGGCGAGTCGCCGTGTGCGAAATGCCGCATCCTTGATGTGCGTTGGGACCTGCGATCGCGCCAGAGTGAAGGCTCGCTTTCGGCCTTTCAACATCCCGAGACCTACTGGTACGCCCAGGAATATCTGGTTGAACGGCTCGCACCCTGACCGCCGCCAGCGCGGCGATTAAACCCCGGCCACCACGCCCTGCAACAAGTTGGAGACTTTTACCTGCAGCGCCTCGGGGGTGACGTCTTTCGCCGCAAGGGGCGGTCCCGCCGTCAGGCCCACCCGGCTCCAGAAGCCGCGCCGGAAGGGGCGAACCATGGCCACCTGCTTGCCGTTGACGCGTTCCACCCGACTGAAAAAAGAGCCCCATAAATTGGTCAGTGCCATCGGGATCACGGGTACGTCCAGGCCATCACGGCTGGCGTTGGAGAGAATTTTCATGATCCCGCCGCGGAACGCCTGAAGCTCGCCGTTTTGCGTCAAGCCGCCCTCTGGGAAAATGGCCAGCAAGTCACCGTCGCGCAGCACTTTGGCTGCGGCTTCAAAAGCTGCGCCGTACAAGGCAGGGTCTTCAGCACGCGGCGCAATCGGGATGGCCTTGGCGAGGTGAAACAGCCAGCCCAGCACCGGCGTTCTAAAAATGCGGTGGTCCATAACAAAGCGGATCGGGCGCGGGCTGGCTGCCATCAAGAGCACCGTGTCGATAAAGCTCACATGGTTGCAAACCAGCACCGCCGCGCCCTGGGCCGGAATATTGTGCTCACCCGTGATGTGAAAGCGGTAGACACACCGCGACAACAGCAGCGCGCTGAAGCGCAGCAGGTATTCGGGCACCAGCATGAAGATGTAAAACGCGACCACGGCATTGGTCAAACCGAGAAACAGAAAAATCTGCGGAATCGTGAAGCCGGCCTGAAGCAGCGCCCCCGCCAGCACCGAACTGCCGATAATGAACAAGGCATTGAGAATATTGTTGGTGGCGATGATGCGGGCGCGGTGCGTGACCTGGCTGCGCAGCTGGATCAGTGCATACATCGGTACGCTGTAGAGCCCCGCAAACAGGCTGAGCAGGGCCAGGTCCGCCATCA
>JANMBW010000179.1:0-2372 GCA_031360565.1 Polaromonas sp. | reverse complement strand
CCCAGGCCGTGCCAGAGCTTCAAGTTGCCGCCTTCAGCGCGGGCGTTGACGATGCGCGGCGACAGACCGAACTCTACCAGCACCGCGAGCAGCAGCCCGGCTACTATGAATTTCATAGCAGGTTGCGCAGACAAATCGTGGACCGAGGCATCTTTTTTATTGCAGATCAGCAACAGCAGCATGGCGCAGGCAATGCCGAACCAGGTCTGCGCAGTGAACAGCTTGGCGGCCATGGCACCAGCTGCTGCAGGCGTGCCGAGGTGCTTGAACAGCAAAGGCACCACCACAAAACCTAAGCCAGTCAGGCTACCCCACCACAGTGCAGCCAACATCACCGCAGCACGGTGCCGCATGGTCACAGCACCGCGTCCATCCCAATTAAGGGACAAAAATCAACAGGGAGTGGAGGCATCAGCCAGCATCAGATATACATCACGGCAATGATCTCGTAGCGTTTGATGCCGCCCGGCGCCACCACGTCAACCGAGTCGCCCTCATCCTTGCCAATCAATGCACGCGCGATCGGCGAGCTGATATTGACCCGGCCAAATTTGATGTCGGCCTCGTCTTCTCCAACGATCTGATAGGTGACCTTGGTGCCGGAATCCTCGTCCTGCAATTCGATGGTCGAGCCAAACACCACCCTGCCGCCCGCATCGAGCTCTGACGGGTCAATTATCTGCGCCGCTGACAGCTTGCCTTCGATTTCCTGAATCCGTCCTTCAATGAAACCCTGACGGTCTTTGGCGGCGTCGTATTCGGCGTTTTCGCTCAAGTCGCCCTGGGCTCTGGCTTCAGAAATGGAATTGATGACCCAGGGGCGATCAACCGTTTTGAGTTTGTGGAGCTCGGCTTTCAGACTTTCTGCGCCGCGCTTGGTAATGGGAATAGTCGCCATGGTGGGAGTCCTGCAAAAAGCGAAACCGCCGAGCATTTCGGCTCGGCGGCGTGATTGAAACTTGATTATGCCGCCAGTTGCCCGTGCATGTCCTGCACTGAAATCACACTCAGATTGTCCAGATACTTCATGCCCTCCACGGCCGCTTCAGCGCCAGCGATGGTGGTGAAGGTGGTGACGCGGGCCAGCAGGGCCGAAGTACGAATCTGGCGCGAATCCGCAATCGCATTGCGACGCTCTTCCACCGTGTTGATGACCAGCGCAATCTCGTTGTTCTTGATCATGTCCACCACATGGGGGCGGCCCTCCGTGACCTTGTTGACGACCGAGCAGGCCACGCCGGCAGCCTGAATCGCCGCTGCAGTGCCTTTGGTCGCAACCAGTTCAAATTTCAGATTAACCAGAGTACGCGCCACTTCCACCGCCCGCAACTTGTCGTTGTTTTTGACCGTCAAAAAGACCCTGCCGCTTGTCGGAAGCCTGGTGCCGGCGCCCAGTTGCGATTTCACAAACGCTTCGCCGAAGGTCCTGCCCACACCCATGACCTCGCCGGTGGACTTCATCTCGGGGCCCAAAATGGTGTCGACGCCAGGGAACTTCACGAAGGGGAAAACAGCTTCTTTCACGCTGAAGTACGGCGGCGTCACTTCACGGGTGATGCCCTGTGATGCCAGCGACTGGCCGACCATGCAGCGAGCAGCCACCTTGGCCAGCTGGATGCCAGTGGCCTTGCTGACAAAGGGCACCGTACGTGAGGCACGCGGATTGACTTCCAGCACGAAGATCACGTCCTTTCCGTCGACATGCTGAATCGCAAACTGCACATTCATCAGGCCCACCACATTCAAGGCTTTGGCCATAGCAGCCGTCTGACGCTTGATTTCCGTGACCGTTTCGATGCTCAAGGAGTACGGTGGCAGCGAACAGGCCGAGTCACCGCTGTGCACGCCAGCTTGCTCGATATGCTCCATGACGCCGCCAATAAAAGTGGCACCTTCGGCATCGCGAATACAGTCCACATCGCACTCGATGGCGTCGTTTAAAAAGCGGTCCAGCAGTACCGGTGAGTCATGACTGACCTTGACCGCCTCGCGCATGTAGCGCTCCAGGTCACGCTGCTCATGCACGATCTCCATCGCGCGGCCACCCAGCACGTAGCTCGGGCGGACCACCAGCGGGTAGCCGAGTGCCGCCGCTTTTTCAAGCGCTTCAGGCTCCGTTCGAGCCGTAGCATTCGGTGGCTGGCGCAATTCAAGCGCATGCAGCAACTTCTGAAAGCGTTCACGGTCTTCGGCGGCATCGATCATGTCGGGCGAGGTGCCGATGATGGGCACGCCGTTGGCTTCAAGGTCGAGCGCGAGCTTGAGCGGCGTCTGGCCGCCGTACTGCACGATCACGCCCAGCGGCTTTTCCTTGTCCACAATCTCCAGCACGTCTTCCAGCGTCAGCGGCTCGAAGTACAGGCGGTCCGACG
>JANMBW010000178.1:0-3154 GCA_031360565.1 Polaromonas sp. | reverse complement strand
CTGAACCGCACCTGGCGCCCAACCCTGAGCGTGACCGGGGCGGAAGGCTTTCCGGCGTTCAAGGACGCCGGCAATGTGCTGCGCCCCTACACAGCTTTCAAGCTGTCCCTGCGTTTTCCGCCGCTGGTGGACGCGAGCGCGGCGGTGCAGGAACTCAAAAAACTGCTTGAAGACAACGCTCCCTATCAGGCCAAAGTGACCTTCGACGGCCATGGCGGCGCCACCGGCTGGAATGCGCCCAGCACGGTGGACTGGTTCGAGCAGGCCCTGAACGATGCCTCGCAAAGTTTTTTTGGTGCGCCCTGCGGCACCATCGGTCAGGGCGGTACGATTCCGCTCATGAATATGCTCAGCAAGGGCTTTCCGGCGGCGCAGATGATGGTCTGCGGCGTGCTGGGCCCCAAGAGCAATGCGCATGGGCCGAACGAGTTTCTGCATGTGCCCTATGCCAAAAAGTTGACCGCAGCGGTCGCGCATGTGATCGCCAGCGTACCGGGCTAAGTGGGCGTGCTGGGGTCCTTTTTTCATCGCACGGCGCCCGGCGCTGCGGTGTCCAGGCCCAAGGTCCGTCCTGCGCCGTCCACGGTGCTGCAGCCCTTCACCGCCCGCGATGGCGAAAACCTGGCGGTGTATGAATGGCCGCTGGACGAGTGGGACCGGGAAAGAGGATTGAAGGTGCGCGAACCGCGCGCCATGGTGCTGATCGTTCACGGCCTGGGGGAGCATGCCAGCCGCTATGCGCATGTCGCGCGCCGGCTGCTGGAATGGGGTTTTGCGGTGCGGGCTTATGACCAGCGCGGCCACGGCCAATCCGGCGGTGCTCGCGGCACCCTGCCTAACGACAGCGCCCTGCTGGACGATCTTGCCGAGGTGGTCGACGACACCCGGCGGCTCTCTCAAAAGCTGCGGCGCCACGGTAGCGCGGCGGGCAAACCGTCGTCGTTGCCTCGCCCGCTGCCCTTGATTGTGCTGGGGCATAGCCTGGGCGGTTTGGTGGCGAGCCGTTTTGTTTCACTGAAGATGCGCCCTGTCGAGGGCCTGATCCTGTCGTCGCCCGCCCTCGACCTGTCGCTCAAACCCTGGCAAAAGCTGGCACTGGCATGGTTGCCCAGGCTGACCCCCCATCTGTGCTTTGACAATGGCCTGGACCCGTTTGACCTGACGCATGACGATCTGGTGGTTCAAAACTATTTGGCCGACCGGCTGGTGCACCGAAAAATCTCGCTGCGGCTGGGCCGCTTCATGGCCATGGCGGGTCCGGCCACCGTTGCCGCGGCAGACCGATGGAGCACACCGACCTTGCTGATGTATGCCGGCACCGACCGGCTCGTCAATCCCTCTGGTAGTCAGACCTTTGCAGCGCGGGCTGCTGCGTCCCGGGACGTCCCGCCCGAAATGGTGACCAGTCAATGCTTTGAGGGCCACTACCACGAAATCTTCAATGAGGTCGACACCCAGCCAGTGTTCGATACGCTAAAGACCTGGCTGCTCGCCAGATTTTGAGTCAAAACCGGGTCTAGCCCAGGTAAAACGCCGGCAATGCGCTATCAAAATAATAGCTACGCCCGGGCTGCGAACTTAGCCCTCAACGTTTTTGCAGCAGTCCGCCGAGCATGCCCATCAGATCACCCGCATTGCCCAATCCGCCCTCTGGCGCTTCACCCTGCGGTGTCAGATGGTCGACCAGACCGGGCAGGAGGGTTGACAGCTGCTCAGCCGCAGCGTCCGGACTCACGCCCAGCTTTTGCGCCAGTCCCTCCAGCATGTCCGAGCCCAGCACCCCCGTCAGTTGTTCGCCAGATACCGGCTGGTTTTGCCCCTTGCCGACCCATGAGCCGACGACGTCACCCAGTCCGGCCTGCTGAAATTTGCTGATCAGCCCACCCAGCCCACCCTGACCGCCATCATTGCTAAGCAGGCCTGTCAGGGCTTGCAGCAGTTGCGGATTGCTGGTCAGCTTGCCGAGCAAGCCTCCGATGCCCGACAAGCCACCCAACCCGCCGCCACTGCCGTCTTGCGCCTGCTGACCGCCGAGTACCGAACCCAAAACCGAATCAAGTAATCCCATCACATGCTCCTCAAGTGGTGATCAAAAGACTCCGCCTGCAACCGTCAATGCAAACCCAGTTGCAGCGTGCCCAACAGCTCGCGTAGGCCTTGATTTTCGGGCAAAACATACACCACACCATAACTTTTGCCGAGTACCGGTGCAACCACCTGGTCGTAAAACTCGGCCGGAACCACCACGCAGCCCAGAGAAATCCGGTTGTCGTCCGGCGTGGCAGAAGCCAGCCGCTCCGCGCGCCGCTCAAACAGGGGCGCGGGGCGGAGCCGGTGAATCGCCAGCCGCGAAACGTAATCGACCCAGACGATGCGTTCGCCCTGCAGATTACGGCCCGGCTCGGAAACGAAGCGTCCGGCAGGCGTGGTACGGTCTGCCTTGCGCAACTGCTCAGGGACTGACGGGTCATCTGGCGATGCGGCGTGGTCTCCGGGCGTCTGGCCCAGCAGAGCAGCCGACATGCCGCGAAGCTGGCCATCGGCGCTAAAAACAAACAAGGCAGCCGATTTTTTATCCACAATGGCAAACGGCTGGCCTTGGTTGTCGCGCCTTTGCATCACCCAGCTCATGGCCGTCCGAACATCGTTCGAGGCCGACTGCAGCGCCCATTTCAACTCCCATGCGTCGGGTGGCTGAAGCGTTTGATCCGGACTGGGTGCGGCGACGCCCGGGCTGGACGCTAGGGCCAGTGCGGCAACCAGGCTCAGGCGATGCAGCAGGGCGCGGAAAACCGGTAGCAGCCGGAAGCCTGCAGGGAGCATGAGAAAAAATCCTGTGAAGTCACAGCCAGGGCTTTTGGCGGCGCAAAAAAAAGCCTGACTCGCCGAATGGAGGAGTCAGACCCCGATCAAGAGCAATAGTAGCCCTGCGACGGATTTTTAACAACAGGAGATCCCCGTACGTCTGTTTCACGCACAGTGCGGTCGGGAGAGCTTAAAAGTGCTTAAAAGCGCTTAAAAGTGTCAATACGACACCCGGAACAGTCGCTTCAGCTGGCGGGCAGTGCTCCGGTCTGGGCGTTGGGGCCGAAAGCCGATTGGAATACCTCGGCGGCAGACTTCACCTCGGGAAGCACGTAAATCACGCCATAGC
>JANMBW010000161.1:0-4222 GCA_031360565.1 Polaromonas sp. | reverse complement strand
GCCGTACATGACGGTGCAAGAACGTATTCAGCCCGCCCTGGTGCTGCAGCCCGAAGTGGCGTCCATGAACATGGGGTCAATGAATTTTGGCCTTTTCCCGATGCTGCAACGCTTTAAAGAGTTCAAGCACGATTGGGAGCGCCCTTACCTGGAAGGCAGCAAGGACCTGATCTTTCGCAACACCTTTGGCGATATTGAAACCGCGCTCAAGGAGCTCTCAGTCAGCGGCACCCGCTACGAATTTGAGTGCTACGACACCGCTCACCTGTACAACCTGGCCCATTTTGTCGAACGCGGTCTGGTCAAGGCGCCCTTTCTGGTGCAGTCTGTTTTTGGCATTCTGGGCGGTATCGGTTCTCACCCAGAAGATGTGATGCACATGAAGCGCACGGCTGATCGCCTGTTTGGCGACGACTACCGGTGGTCGGTTCTGGGAGCCGGTCGCAGTCAAATGAAGATTGCTGCGATGGCCGCTTCGATGGGCGCCAACGTGCGCATCGGGCTCGAAGACAGCCTGTGGATCGGACCGGGTCAGCTGGCATCGAGCAATGCCCAGCAGGTCCGGAAGGTGCGCGATATTTTGGAGGGACTGGGACTCGAAATCGCTACTCCAGACGAAGCCCGAGAGATCTTGCAGCTCAAGGGCGCTGCACAGGTCGCCTTTTAAGCCCAGTCCTGACGACTGCGGCCCGTCGGCCCGTGCTGTGCTTGACGGCACCCGGGTAGCAGCGCTACGAGAGCAAAGGTTTTCGTTGTCGGGTTTAATAGCGCATAACTTTTGTACCGCTGTTAAGGAGTCACCGATGACCCGTTTTTTTAAAGTCTCAGCCCTTAAAACCCTGGCAGTCTGCGTCGTCTTGTCGTGGGCGCACATGGCCCACGCGCAAGCTGTGTTTCGCGTGACCACCATCCCCGAGGAGGCTGCCACCGAACAGATGCGAAAGTTCGGCCCGATCGTCAAATATCTGGAGCAAAAGCTGGGGATGAAAGTCGAATTCACGCCGGTGAGCGACTACCCGGCTGCCGTTGAAACGCTGGTCAACAAGAACGTCGAGATGGCCTGGCTGGGCGGCTTTACCTTTATTCAGGCGCAGAATCGCTCAGGCGGAAAAATCATCCCGATCGCCCAGCGCGAGGAAGACACCAAATTCCAGTCCGTGTTCATCGCCAAGACCAACTCCGGCATCAAGTCGCTGGCCGATCTCAAGGGTAAACAGGTCAGTTTTGGCTCTCAATCGAGCACCTCCGGACACTTGATGCCGCGCAGCTTTTTGCTGCAGGCCAATGTTGACCCGGACAAGGATTTCAAGCGTGTGGCCTATTCCGGCGCACACGACGCCACGATTGCTTCCGTGGTCAGCGGCAAGGTTGAAGCCGCGGCGCTCGACATCACGGTGTGGAACAAGTTTGTCAAAGAAAACAAGGTCGATACCAAAGACGTCAATGTTTTCTACACCACACCGGGTTACTTCAACTACAACTGGGCGGTGCACGCTGACATGCCGGCAGCCCTGCGCGAGAGGGTGACCAAGGCTTTGATGGATATTGACCCCGCTACCGCGCAGGGCAAGGAAATCCTCGAACTCAACCGCGCCACGCGCTACATCCCGACCAAGGTGGACAACTACAAGGGCATCGAGACCGCTGCCCGCAGCGCTGGCCTGCTCAATTGATCTGCTATTAAATAAGTAGCATTGTCCGTCCGTGAGTCGCGGGCTGGAAGCCTTTTTTATTCATGAAAATCAAGCTGAACAAGGTGTCTGCGAGACATCCTGCGGCCAAGCGTGGCGCGCAGGCGGCGTTAAGCGGCCTGTCGGTAGAAGTGACCGCAGGCGAGCAGATTGCGGTCATCGGGCCATCCGGCGCCGGCAAGACCACTTTTTTGCATGTGCTGGCCTGTGCCCTGCAACCCTCAACTGGCAGCATGGAGCTAGATGGCCGAGACCCGTGGCAACTGACGCGTCGCCAGCTTCAACTGCTTCGCGGCACGCTGTTTCTCGCACCGCAGGTACCACCTTTGCCGCCGCGCCAGCGTGTCGTCACGTCGGTCCTGGCGGGTCGCTTGCCGCACATCGGCCTGTGGCACAGCCTGCGCAGCCTGTTTTATCCCACCGCCATTGACAAAGCCGATGCCGCCCTGGCTCGGTTTGACCTGAGCGACAAACTGTTTGCACGGGTAGATCGGCTGTCTGGCGGCGAGCGCCAGCGAGTCGGGCTGGCCCGCGCCCTGATGGCGGATGCAACCCTGTTGTTGGTGGATGAACCCCTCTCGGCGCTGGACCCGCTGCGCGCTCAGCAGGCAATTGGCTCTCTGACTCTGGCGGCTCGTGAGCGCGGTGCCACGCTGGTCAGCACCCTGCACCATGTTGAGATGGCGCTGCACAATTTTCCACGCATCATCG
This sequence comes from Polaromonas sp., assembly GCA_031360565.1. Taxonomy (GTDB): domain Bacteria; phylum Pseudomonadota; class Gammaproteobacteria; order Burkholderiales; family Burkholderiaceae_C; genus Polaromonas. Next base: position 1,820 of record JANMBW010000161.1, on the reverse strand, counting down.
GCCTGCGCGACGGCGAACTGGCGTTTGATCTGCCAGCAGCCGAGGTCACGCCAGAACGGCTGCACGACCTGTATGCGCAACACCTGCACGAACTCGACGGCCCGGCTCCAGCATCATTCGATCTGCCTGCGACGGTAGCGCCTGCCGCAGTGATGCATTGCCGCTGACGGGATTGCTGTCGCCATGACCAGCGCGATGCGCCTTCTGCCTGCGTCGCCCCAGCGGCATGACCCAGCCTGGCGTGGCCGGGTGATGTGGGCAGTGGCCGGACTGCTGTTGCTGTGGCCGGCGCTGGTGCTGACCGAATTCAAGCCTTGGGTCATGCTAGAGCCCGCAACCTTCAAGGCCAGCCTGCATTTCATCGGCGATTTTTTTCCGCCCAAAGTCGAGCCCGAATTTTTATGGCTGGTGGCGCGTGAGACCTGGCGAACGGTGGCGATTGCTACGGCAGGCATGACGCTGGCGCTTGTTTTAGCCATTCCGCTGACACTTCTGTCGGTGCGCGTCCTGTCGGTATCGGCATTGAGCGGGCGCATGGCCTGGATGCCCGCGACGCTGCGGCAACTGGTGCGTTGGCTGCTGATTGTGCTGCGCAGCGTACCCGAGTTGATATGGGCGCTGATCTTTGTGCGCGTTGTGGGCCTGGGGCCAACCGCCGGTGTGCTGGCCATTGCGCTCACCTACAGCGGCATGCTGGGTAAGGTGTACAGCGAAATTCTAGAAAGTGGTGACAGCCATGTCACAGTGTCGCTGCTGCGCAATGGCTCTGGCCGTCTTCAAGCCTTCTTTTATGGCTTGTTGCCGCAAAACGCTGCCGAGCTGACCAGCTACAGCGTTTACCGCTGGGAGTGCGCCATCCGGTCCTCAGCTGTGCTGGGTTTTGTGGGTGCCGGGGGCTTGGGTCAGCAGATGGATGCGTCCATGAAAATGTTCAACGGAGCTGAAGTCAGCACCATGCTGCTGGTTTTTATGGCGCTGGTCTGGCTGGCGGACCAGGCCAGTGCCTGGCTGCGCAAAGCCCTGGGTTGACAGCGGTCCAAGCTACCCACCATGACCACCCCACTCCCCCGCCCTAAGCTCTCGGCGCCTGCCGCCAACGAGGTCTATCGCCTGCCGCCACCCTTGTTTGACGCGCGCTGCAAAGCCTGTTGGCTGGTGGCCGGCATGCTGGTTTTGGTGGCCTTGAGCTTCTGGTCGCTGGAGTTGAAGTGGGCGCAGTTTGTTTCTATCGATGCCTTGCGCCGGATGGGTCGTTTTGTGGGCGAGTTGCTTCACCCCAAGGGAGATGCCGCATTTTTATTGAAATTGCTCAAGGCCACCCTGGAAACGCTGGCCATGTCAGCCCTGGGTACCCTGATCGCGGCGGTGTTGGGATTGCTGCTGGCGCTGCCTGCCAGCCGTACGCACGCGCAGGACCCCGCCCGCTACAAGGCATTGACGCGGCTGTTGCTCAATGCACTGCGCAGCATTCCGGAGTTGGTCTGGGCGGCGCTACTGCTGATTGCGGCCGGCCTCGGCCCGCTAGCCGGTACCCTGGCTCTGGCCCTGCACACCACAGGCGTGCTCGGTCGACTGTTTGCCGAAGCGATTGAGAATGTTCCCGACGGTCCTGGCTTTGCGTTGCGTACGCGCGGGGTCGGCGAGGGCCGGGTGTTTTGCTATGCCACCTTCCCGCAAGTGTTGCCGCAGCTCCTGAGCTACACGCTGTACCGCTGGGAAAACAATATCCGCGCGGCGGCCGTACTGGGTGTGGTGGGCGCTGGTGGGCTGGGACAATTGCTGGCGTTTCACATGGGACTGTTCCAGATGCCTGCGACCAG
>JANMBW010000155.1:0-9765 GCA_031360565.1 Polaromonas sp. | reverse complement strand
ACTGCACTGACAAGGATCGAGTCACTCTGGCCTTCGCCGAAGGTGCTTGACCTGATTGAAGAATCCATCTTTCGCAAACCTGACAGTAGCGCCCGGGCCTTCGATCTTGAGGCTTACCGTGAACTATTGCTTCTGTACGCGGTGGCAACCGAGCTCAATCATGCCGATTCAAGTGTTGCCGGCGAAGGGCGAGGACCAGGCCTTTCTATTCCCGAGGCAGGAAAAAATGGCAAGAGAACGGCGCAATACGCTGCGACGTCAATCCAGCCCCTGTCGGCCAATTCAAGCCCGCTTCAGCAGGGAGGCGCGTACATGAATGGCCTGGTTGCAACATCACCTCACACAGACCTGGATGTGGACTTGACTGATGCGTGGGGCGAGGCTGAAGGGCCTGTCGCTGCTGTAGAGTCTGATGAAAAGTTCTTTCAGGCATTTGCTGGTTCGGCCACTGATCAGCCCACGCCTCCCGCTACCGCGTCGGCCGCGCTTCCAACTTTGCCTGAGCCGGCATCTGGCGCAGAGAATTTGATTGACTTTGATCTGGTGGACATTGATGTCGACCCCCTCAACTCAGTCAGTCCCATCAACCCCAACAAGCCGACAAAACCGACCCCAAATTGATCGACGCTTGAAAGTGCCCCATCAGGCCGGGGTCAGCTGATGCTAAGAAGCTAAGGGTTGATCCCCTGACAAGACCTATTAACGCCGGACCTGAAGCGCTCCGGGGTTCACGATATTTGTCGGCGTCCCCTTGATAAAGTTAACCACGTTGTCAAAGGCCACTCCAAAATACAGCTCGTAGCTGTCCTGCTCCACATATCCAATGTGCGGCGTGCAAATGCAGTTTTCCAGCCGCAACAGTGCGTGGCCTTGAAGAATAGGCTCAGACTCAAACACGTCAATGGCGGCGAGTCCGGGGCGCCCACGATTGAGCGCCGCAATCAGGGCTTCTGGCTCAATCAGTTCCGCCCGCGAAGTGTTGACCAGAAGGGACGTGCGCTTCATGCGCGACAGATCTTCTAGGGTCACCATGCTCCGGGTGTCTTCATTCAAGCGCAGGTGCAGACTGAGAACATCACACTGCTCAAAAAACTCAGTTTTGTTGGTCGCTACCTCAAATCCGTCTGCCTGCGCCCGTTCTCTAGAAGCTTCACGGCCCCAAACCACTACGCGCATGCCAAAGGCTCGACCATAACCCGCCAGTATCTGTCCGATCTTTCCATAACTCCAGATACCCAGCGTTTTGCCCTTGAGAACCGAACCAATTCCAAAGTTCACCGGCATGGACGCCGCCTTCAGGCCAGCTTGTTGCCAGGCCCCATGTTTCAAATGGGCCACGTAATGCGGGATACGCCGCATCGCCGCCATGATTAAAGCCCAGGTCAATTCGGCAGGCGCAGTGGGAGAGCCAATTCCTTCTGCCACGACGATGCCTCGTTCGGTACAAGCAGCGATGTCAATATGCGAGCCAACCCGACCTGTTTGGGCAATCATTTTCAGCTTGGGCAACTTTTCTATCAGTTGTCGGCTGAGTTGGGTCCGCTCCCGTATCAACACAATCACGTCTGCATCTTTCAGGCGAACCGAGAGCTGTCCAATCCCCTTGACGGTGTTGGTGTAGACCTTGGCCGAGTACGCATCGAGTTTGGCTGCGCAGACCAGCTTTCGCACGGCGTCTTGATAATCGTCGAGGATCACAATGTTCATCAATCCATTGTGCCTGCAAGTTTTTCAGTTCTTTTGCGGCTGGCCGCAGCCTGCGCATAATTTTTTCAAGCCCGACGGTTGGTCTGCTTCATATCTGTATGAGATTTAAAAGAGCTTTGAATGTCCGCTTGGAGGTCTGACGATTTCCTGTTGGGTCATACGATCCAGTTCCGCACAGACATCGGCCATGCGGCCGGAAATCACCATGCGGCCAGCAAACGACGGTGCGATGCCAGGTTCAAATTCACGCAAGATTCGCAGTCTGCTCGGGGTACGAAGCGGAGTGACCGTTTGACTCGGCTGAGCCGGATGAGATAGGGCCGACGGGGACTTTGCCTTGATAGGCTTGGATAGCCCCCAAAAGGCCAACAACGCTTGCACTGGCCCCGACAAAATTGAGCTGTGAGGCCTGCCTGAAAGGTTGGGTGAAAAACTGGCGCTTCCCATCATTCATCTCCTGAGAATAGGGACGGCTGTCCCCGTTTGGGTAGACAGGATTGCAATACGGCGCAGGCCGCACGTGGACCGCTACATCAGGGTGTTGGCCTGTTGCCGGCCAAACGCCCGTCACCTGATGCTGGTCGGAACAACTACATCAGCATGGTGTTGCGAATCAAACCGACGGCGAGACCTTCCAGCTCAAACGGCTCGCCGGGTTCCACCACAATGGTTTTGAAATCCGGATTTTCGGGCAACAGTTCGATCAGGTTACGTGTTCGCCTGAAGCGTTTGACAGTGACTTCTTCGCCCAGCCGGGCCACCACGATTTGCCCATTTTTTGCTTCTTTGGCTTGTTTGACCGCCAGCAAATCGCCGTCCATGATGCCGACGTCTCGCATGCTCATGCCGCGGACCTTGAGCAGGTAATCAGGCTGCCTTTGGAACAGACTGCTTTCCAAATAATAAGTATGTTCAATGTGCTCCTGCGCCAAAATGGGGCTACCCGCAGCAACCCGACCCACCAATGGCAGGGCAAGTTGAGCCAGGCTTTGCAAGGGCAGCGAAAATTGTTTGTTGCGAAATTCGTTTAGCGTTCGCAGGGTATCGCTGCGCAGGCGTATGCCACGAGAAGTGCCGCTGACCAACTCGATGACCCCTTTACGAGCTAACGCCTGTAAATGTTCTTCAGCGGCGTTGGCCGAACGAAAACCAAGTTCAGTTGCGATTTCAGCGCGGGTCGGTGGTGCACCGGTTCGGGCGATGGCACTTTGAATCAGCTCCAGAATCTGTTGCTGGCGAGCGGTAAGCTTCGGACCTTCCATGGCAGAAGACATGGCGGAAAAATGATTCACAGTGCTCATGGCAAGATTCCTTTCAAATCGGTCTAAAACAAACCACACTCCAGTGACTTTTCTTTCGTCGGGCTGTTTTAATAACCAGTAACTGTATTTTTATCCAGTTTTGTGACAAATGCAAGCAAAGAGGTTTATGCAAGGTAAAAAAATCGTGATTTTGGGAACTGGCGGGACTATTGCGGGTACCGCGGAACACGCGACTGACCATACTGGCTACACCGCCGCGCAACTTGGCGTGGAGCAGTTGGTACAGGCAATCCCAGGACTGGCCGGTGACGGGGAGTTGGTGACCGAGCAAATTGCACAAGTCGATAGCAAGGACATGAGCTTTTCGGTTTGGGTTCGCCTGGCCACGCGCGTGAATGACTTGCTTGAGCAGGACGACGTCCGGGGCATCGTGATTACCCATGGTACAGATACGCTAGAGGAGACTGCATATTTTTTGTCTGTCGCTTGCGATGCCGATAAACCTGTGGTGCTGACCTGCGCCATGCGACCGGCCACCTCAGTGCAGGCAGATGGGCCGCAGAATGTGCTGGATGCCATGGCAGTGGTGCGCGAGCATGACACCTGTGGGGTAATGGTGGTGTGCGCTGGAACCGTCCATGCCGCGCGGGATGTTCAAAAATCCCATATCTATCAGCTCAATGCTTTCAGCTCGGGTGACGTCGGGCCGATTGGTTATGTGGAGGAGGGTCGGATTCGTTGGATAAGAATTAAGCAGTCAGGCCACGAAACTAAAAGCCGACCCGCTATAAAAAATAGAGCAACTGTCAAATTTGACGCGAGCTGGCCGGTAGTTGAAATTGTGATGAGCTACGCAGGCGCCCGAGCCTCGACTGTCGAGGCCCTGGTGGCCAGTGGTGTTCGCGGACTGGTGGGGGCAGGGACGGGAAACGGCACCGTCCACCAGGACCTGGAGCTTGCTTTGCTTGAGGCTAAGGCGCGCGGCGTACGTGTGGTCCGCGCGACTCGGTGCGCTAATGGCTGCGTTTTGCCTCGGCCCAACGATTACTTTGAGGATTCGCGGGGCCTGAGCCCGGTCAAGGCACGAATCGCCCTGATGCTCGACCTGATGCGTTCTGCGCCCTAGGCCGACAAGGCAGCAAAGGCACGGGCCGTGATGTCATCAACTGAACCCATGCCACTGATGACGCGGTAAACCGGTGCCTGATCAGGCTGTGCCTCGGCCCACCGGGAGTAATAGTCGACCAGCGGACGGGTTTGGGCGCTGTACACCTCAAGACGTTTGCGGACAGTGTCTTCCTTGTCGTCATCACGCTGGATCAGTGCTTCGCCGGTTGCATCATCCTTTCCTTCAACCTTGGGCGGGTTGTATTTGACATGGTAAGTGCGGCCTGACGCGGCATGCGATCGGCGCCCACTCATGCGCTCGATGATGGCTTCAAACGGGACATCGATTTCGAGGACGTAATCGATCTTGACACCGGCCGCCTTCATCGCGTCAGCTTGGGGAATGGTGCGAGGGAAACCGTCAAAAAGAAAACCATTGCTGCAATCAGGCTGGGCAATCCGTTCCTTGACGAGATTGATGATGAGCTCGTCACTGACCAGGGCGCCAGAGTCCATGATTTTTTTGGCTTCCAGCCCAAGCGGCGTACCGGCTTTGACTGCGGCACGCAACATGTCGCCGGTCGAAATCTGCGGAATCTTGTATTTCTGGCAGATGAAAGTGGCCTGGGTTCCTTTGCCTGCACCGGGTGCGCCCAACAAAATTAGTCTCATGGTTATCCTCTTTGTTATATGAATTCAGGAGAGTCTCGACCCCATCACGGTGTGAATACCTGGACATTCGGCCATGAGGATAGCATGCACTTCATGCTGTCTGGTAGCTCGGTCCAAGTCTACAAAGGAAGACACTTATGCCGGCGATCCTCCCGTCGCGGAAGGCCGTGGCAAATAATCCGTCAGTCGGAAGAGTCTGCGGACTTCCGCCAGGTCTTCAGGCGTGTCAACGCCCCGGCCTGGGGAGCGGTCAGCCAGGTGCACCGCAATACGGTGCCCATGCCATAAGGCTCTGAGTTGTTCGAGCGATTCCAATTGTTCCAATGGGGACGGTGGCAGCCCCGGGAACAGCTTGATAAAGCCCGCCCGGTAGCCATAAATACCCACATGCCGAAGCGGTCTGGGGTAGGGACCGGATTTCCACCAGGCTTGGCCAGTTGAATCGCGCGCGGCGGGGACAGGAGCGCGACTGAAATACAGCGCCGTTTGTTGCGCATCGAGCACCACTTTGACCACGTTGGGATTTAGAAAATCGGCCAGTTCCTCCAGCGCATGGGCGGCAGTGGTCATGGCGCAGTCCGGGCGGCGCGCCAGCAAGTGTGCGACAGCCTGAATCAGGAGCGGATCTATCATCGGCTCGTCCCCCTGAACATTGACTACCTGAGCCTCGTCGGGCAGACCGAGGATGGTGCAGGCTTCAGCCAGCCGGTCGCTGCCGCTGGTGTGGTGAGCACTGGTTAGCACGGCCTGAATTTCAAAGGCCGCACATTTATCAATGACTTCCTGGCTGTCGGTCGCTACCACCACTTGGGATGCGCCACTCATCAGGGCGCGCTGTGCCACGCGCACCACCATCGGTGCGCCGCCAATGTCCGCCAGAGGTTTGTTGGGCAGCCGGGTTGACGCCAGCCGGGCAGGAATAATGACGCTAAAGCCCATGCCGAGGCTCAATCAAAAGGCCATCACCGTTCAAGTTCTTCGTCGCTGAGCGTGCGCGCTTCAGCCTCCAACATGATCGGCAAGCCATCGCGAACGGGGTAGGCCAGGCGCGCACTTCTGGAGACCAGTTCCTGCTTTTCACGGTCATAGTCGAGTGGGCCTTTGGTCACCGGGCAGACCAATAATTCGAGCAATCTAGTGTCCATGAGCAGATGGTAATGGAGAAATTAGAGTTGTCACCCGCTTGTCGATGGCGTCGAAAAACCCAGCTTCTGGCTCAAATTCGAGGGGAACCGACAGCAGGTGAATCGAAGCCATTTCGGGGAGGTCGAACAGCTTGACCGCATCTTTTTCGGTACACAGCACGGCCTGGCCCGGACTCACATCCAGTCTGTCATTTGAAAAATCGTGGTGATCTGGCAGGCTGATGGTCCGAGCCAGAGTAAGCCCAGATTGCGTGAGCATAGAAAAAAAGGCCTGCGGATTGGCGATGCCAGCCAGCGCCGCCAAGGGACGACCGCGCAGGCTATTGAGCGCGACCTTGCTTCCGTCTGCGGCAGTGGCATGGCTGGCGAGTCGCCTGGACGAGGTGTAGCCGCCAAAAGCAGGCGTCTGCCCGGTGTGCAGAACGACCGGACCGTTGACTTCTGAGCGCTGGTGCCAGGGCTCCCGCAGCGGCCCTGCCGGAAGCAGCCAGCCGTTGCCAATGCCGCGATCATCGAAAACTGCAACTTCAATATCTCTGGCCAACGCATAGTGCTGCAAGCCGTCATCACACACCACAAGTTGTGTTGTCGGATAGGCGCTCAGCAAGGCTCGAGCGGCTTCGGGTCGCCGATCTGCTACAAAAATAGGAGCATGTGTGGACCGTTTGATCAGGACTGGCTCATCACCGGCATCTGAAACAGGAGAATCCACAAAGACTTCCCTGCAGTCCGACGTTGTTCGGCCATAGCCCCGTGATACCACCCCGACCCGTATGCCCCGCGCTTGCAGATGCCGCACCAGCGCCATGACCAGCGGAGTTTTGCCCGCGCCACCCGCCACCAGGTTGCCGACTACTATCACCGGCACATTGACCCGTTCAACCTTAAAAACACCCTTGCGGTAAAGCGATCGGCGCAGCCTTACCACCATGCCATATAGGCAGGAGACGGGCCACAGCACATGCGCTAGAAAGCCGCGGGTTAGCCAGGCGTTTTGGAGGGTGATTTTCACCAGCCTTAGCGGGTACCTGCCTGGGCAGCGTTTTGCGTGGCAAAGGTGATTTGCGTGAGCCCATTGCGGCGGGCTGCTTCCATCACCGAGATAACCGACTGGTGGGTCGCGCTGGCGTCAGCGCTGATGATGATCACGCTGTCTTTTCCCGCCTTGGCGGCCTGAACCAGAGCGCTGCCAAGAATTTCTACACTTCGCCCTTCAACTGGGATGCGGTTGATGCTGTACCGTCCGTCGCTGCCGACCGATACGATCACTTCCTTGGGGTAATCGCGCTGCTGCTCAGCATCGGCAATCGGCAGCTTGATTTGCAATTCCGTGAATTTGCTGTAAGTGGTGGACAGCATGAGAAAGATCAGCACCACCAGCAAGACATCAATGAACGGGATCAGATTGATTTCTGGTTCATCACGCGAACCCTGACGAAAGTTCATGGTTGGCGCAGGGTGTTGAGGTGGCGCAGGAAACGTTCGGTGGACAACTCCATGGTCAGCAGGTAACTGTCCACGCGTGCCCTGAAATAGCGCCAGAAAATCAAGGACGGAATAGCGACGATCAGGCCAAAGGCCGTGTTGTAGAGGGCAATTGAAATGCCTTGCGCCAACTGGGCAGGGTTGCCTCCCGTAGCATTGGTCACGCCGCTGCCGGCCTGCGAACCAAAAATCTCTATCATGCCGATCACGGTCCCTAAAAGGCCAAGCAAAGGGGCTGCTGAGGCAATCGTCGCCAGTGCAGCGAGATAGCGTTCGAGTTGATGGGCGGCCTGCCGGCCCGAACCTTCCAGCGTGGCGCGCAGGTCATCCTCGCTGATACGGGGGTGAGCGTTGAGCGCGCGAAACCCGCTGGCCAAAATCTCACCCAGCAGCGAATTTTGTTCGAGCTGGGTCACGACATCGGGAGAAGGTATGGAAGAGCGCGATACCGTGACTGCCTCGTCAAGCAACTTTAAGGGTGCCACCTTGCGCGTCTGCAGACTGCTGAAACGCTCGATGACCAGCGCCAGGGCCAGCACGGAACAGGCAACCAGCGGCCAAATGGGCCATCCTGCGGCTTGTATGATCGAAAACAATACACGTCTCCTGGCGGATAAATTGTCCTGAATTATGGCTTACCGACACCAAGGCATTAGCTGTAGGCCAATGCCCACAGATGTTGTGGATAACTTTGTGGGCAAGTAACGATTGGCATGCGCTGGAGCCGCGCCAGCTCTGCAATATGACAAAACGATGAATTTTTGAGCAGAAATTAAAGGTTCAAATTCAATGGCTTACACGACTTCCACTGTGCTTTTAAGGCAAAACGCCTGCAGGGACCGCAAGGCTTGGTCGATTGTGGAGTATTGCCCCCGGCTGCAACACGGGAATCGACGTGTTTGAAGCGTCTGAACAGCTGGGGCAGCCTATTCGGACTCTTCCTGATGCGACGCCTGGCAGCGTGCGGATCTGGCCGGTCGGAGCGCTGCTGCGGGCCATCGCTGAGAGCCTGGAATCCCGCTTCAATCCGATTTCCGTTCAGGGCGAACTTTCCGGGTTTTCACGCGCGGCAAGTGGGCACTGCTATTTTTCTCTAAAGGATGATCAGGGGCAAATTCGGTGTGCCATGTTTCGCAGGGCCGCATCGCTGTTGGACTTTTCGCCTCGTGACGGTCAACGCGTCGAGCTGCGCGGTCGCTTGGGTGTCTACGAGACGCGGGGTGAACTGCAGTTGATTGTGGAATCCCTTCGGCTGGCCGGGCAGGGCAGTCTTTTCGAGCAATTTTTACAGCTCAAAGCCCGTCTGGAAGCCGAGGGGCTGTTTGATTCAGGCCGAAAAAGGCCCATGCCGTTGATGCCGCGTGCTATCGGCGTGGTGACCTCGCTTGGCGCGGCAGCGCTGCATGATGTGGTGACCGCATTGCAGCGTCGCGCACCTCATATTCCGGTGATGATTTATCCGGCCAGCGTTCAGGGCGGCCAGGCCGCCGGCGAATTGCGACAAGCCTTGCTTCAGGCCTACCAGCGGAATGAGGTTGACGTGTTGCTGCTGGTTCGCGGTGGCGGTGCCATGGAAGATTTGTGGGCTTTCAATGATGAGCGCCTGGCCCGAACGATTGTGGCTTCGCCCATGCCCATTGTTAGCGGTGTAGGCCACGAAACCGACTTCACGATAGCGGACTTTTGCGCAGACCTTAGAGCCCCAACGCCCACTGCCGCGGCGGAGCTGTGCGCCCAGCCTCAGGCCGTATGCGAGGACCTGCTGGAGTTGCTGCAGTCCCGTCTGCACCATGCAGTTGACCGACTGGTCCAGATGCGGCACCAGCGACTGGATCAGGCCGCAGCGCGTTTTGGGCGGCCGTCGCATGTCGTGACCCGTCAGCGTGCCAGCCTTGCGGCCTGCGGGCAACACATGCACCATGCGGTTGGCACCCGCCTTCAGCGGGTCATGAGCGATCTGGCCCGCATGGAAACAGCGCTTCCCATTGCAGCGAGCAGCGCCGTGCAGCGTCAGGCGCAGCAGCTTGAGCAAGTTCGCCTGCGTCTGGAGTTGCTCAATCCCAAACGGGTACTGAATCGCGGCTATGCCTGGTTAAGCAACATTGACGGGCGGGCGGTCACCAGCAGCCTGGGCTTGGTTATCGGTCAACCGCTGCGGGCTACCCTTGTTGATGGCGAGGTCGATTTGACGGTATCGGCGCCACGGCTGATTTAGTTTATTACACTCTGCGGCTACCCTGTTGACTGCTTCGCCTTATTGTCCAAAGGAAAAATCATGGAACACCAACTCCCCCCACTGCCCTACGCCATTGACGCCTTGGCTCCCAATTACAGCAAAGAAGCGTTTGAATACCACCATGGCAAGCATCACAATGCTTACGTCGTCA
>JANMBW010000097.1:0-2431 GCA_031360565.1 Polaromonas sp. | reverse complement strand
GTAAATCGGGGGGCAGTAAAAAAGCCGTCACGATCAAAAGTCACCACAACGTCGGTGGCTTGCCCGAGCAGCTAGGCTTGAAACTACTGGAGCCTTTGCGCGAACTGTTCAAGGACGAAGTGCGCGAGCTCGGAGTAGCGTTGGGCCTGCCGCACGACATGGTCTATCGCCACCCCTTTCCTGGGCCAGGCTTGGGCGTGCGCATTCTGGGCGAAGTCAAAAAACAATACGCCGACCTGCTGCGCCGGGCGGATGCCATCTTTATTGAAGAGCTTCGCAACTTCAAGGACGCTGCAAGCGGCAAAAGCTGGTATGACCTGACCAGTCAGGCCTTCACGGTGTTTTTGCCGGTTAAAAGCGTGGGCGTGATGGGTGATGGCCGCACCTACGACTATGTGGTGGCGTTGCGCGCGGTACAAACCAGCGACTTCATGACGGCCGACTGGGCAGAATTGCCTTACGCCTTGCTCAAAAAAGTGTCGGGCCGCATCATCAACGAGGTGCGCGGCATCAACCGTGTGACCTACGATGTGAGCAGCAAGCCGCCGGCCACCATCGAGTGGGAATAGTCAAGGTGCAGAACTGCTGACGGGGCCCAAGATGTATCTGCCACCGCATTTTCAGGTCAGTGACGAAGCGCTCGCATGGCAACTGGTGCGCGATTACCCGTTTGCCTCTCTGATTTCGAATGAGGACACCGGTCTGCCCTTTGTCTCGCATCTGCCGCTGCATCTAGAGCTGACCGGCCCCCAGCCGGTGTTGCTCGGTCACTGCGCGCGGGCCAACCCGCATTGGCGCTATCTGCAGGAACGGCCCGTGGCGCTGGTGACCTTCATGGGCCCGCACGCCTACATGACGCCGCGCGTTTACCCGGATCTGGCGCGTGTGCCGACCTGGAACTACGTTACCGTCCACTGCACCGTTGAGGCACGACTGGTGGAGGCATTCGAGGACAAGGACCGCCTGCTCAAGCATCTCATCGCTGACCACGACCCGGCATACGCGGCGCAGTGGCGGGCCTTGCCTGACGCGTACCAACAGCAGATGATGCGCGGCATCGTGGCGTTTGAACTCCAGGTCAAGGATTGGCAGTGCAAGGTCAAACTTAACCAGCATCGCCCCGAGGCGCATGCGGCCATGCATGCGCAATATGCTGAGGGTAATGAGAACGAGCGGGCGCTGGCGGATTGGATGCAGCGCCTTGGCATGACGGGGCCCTGACATGCGCGCACTGCTTGGGTTGGCGAGTTTGTTGCTGGCGCTTGCGGTGGTGGGTGTGCTGCTCAAAAAACAGCTGGCCACCGTGCAGACGCCAGCATCTGGTGGCACGACGCCAGCCTCGCGCCCGGTCCAGCAATCGTATCAACAGGCCGTGGAAGCAGCGGTGCAGGCTCCCAGACCGGTTTCTGATGATCAATAAGGCCCTTGGCCAGCGTGTCGTGGGCGTTGTTAGCTATTAACTTCATAGCAATGATAAAGCCTGGACTAGAACCGGTTGACGCTTCTGATGAGTCCTTCATGCGGCTTGCCCTGCAGCAGGCCCAGGCGGCTGAGGCAGCCGGTGAAGTTCCGGTGGGCGCAGTGGTCGTCTGGCGCGGACAGGTGATTGCGACCGGGCGTAATGCGCCAGTTGGTAGCCATGACCCGACTGCCCATGCCGAGATAGTGGCCCTGCGCGCAGCTGCGTTGGTGGTCGGCAATTACCGACTGGATGACTGCGAGCTCTACGTCACGCTCGAGCCCTGCGCCATGTGCAGCGGTGCCATGATGCACGCCCGGCTCAAACGGGTGGTGTTTGGCGCGCCTGAGCCCAAAACCGGGGCTGCAGGTTCGGTTGTCAATTTGTTCGCCCAAGCCGGTTTGAACCACCACACCAGCGTGGGGGGTGGGGTGCTTGCAGCTGATTGCGCCGCCCTGATGTCTGATTTTTTTAACCAGCGGCGAGTCGAAAAACGTGGTGCCAGGACACTCGACAGGCTGCGTGACGATGCCTTGAGGCCGCAGGATACAGCTTTCGAAGGCTTGCCTGACTATCCGTGGCCCGCACACTACTGCCATGATCTGCCTTCACTCGATGGCTTGCGCCTGCATTACCTGGATGAAAAGCCAACCCTCGCGGGTTCAGATGCGGCCACAGCGGATCAGCTCACCTACCTCTGCCTGCATGGCCAGTCGTCCTGGAGCTACCTCTATCGCAAGATGATTCCAGTTTTTCTGGAAGCTGGTCACCGCGTGGTCGCGCCGGACCTGATCGGGTTTGGCAAAAGTGACAAACCCAAGAAGGACAGTAGTCACAGTTTCAGCCGGCATCGGCAGATTCTGCTGGAATGGATAGACCGGCTGGATCTGCAAAACATCGTTTTGGTGGTGCATGACTGGGGCGGCTTGTTGGGCCTGACTTTGCCGATGGCGGCCCCGGATCGCTACCGGG
>JANMBW010000095.1:0-3060 GCA_031360565.1 Polaromonas sp. | reverse complement strand
TTTGACTGCCCAGTCCACCAGGGCTTCGAGGGCCGGTCGAGCCGCCGACGCATTGGGGTGGTTGATGACCGCGACAACAACCAGCCGCCGGCCGCTGGGCGTGTGCACGTAACCGGCCAGCGCCGTGCTGTCGCGCAGGCTGCCGGTTTTCAGATGCGCCCAGCCCTGGGACACGCGCGACCGACTGCGGCGCAGGGTGCCGTCTATGCCCGTGATTGGCAGGGACGCCATGAGCTCGGGCATGGCGCCCGAGATGTAGGCGGTTTGCAGCATGCGTGCCAGCGCCTGGGGTGTGATGCGTTCCTGGCGCGACAGGCCAGAACCGTTGTCGAGTACCGGCATGTCCTGGCCGCTAAACGACTCGCCAAAACGGTCGCGCCACCAGCTACGCACCACCTCGCGCGAGGCTTCGTGACTGGCGCCGCCCGCGCCCGGGTTCAGGCTCAGCGTCAAAAACAGCTGCTGCGCCATCACGTTGTTGCTGTATTTGTTGATGTCGCGAATCACTTCGGCCAGCGTCGGCGACACGCTTTCAAAAGCACTCTTGAGGCCCGCCGGAGCCCGGCCTTCGCGCACCCGGCCGCCCAGCTTGCCGCCCATGTCCTGCCACATGCCGAGCACGGCGCGCTCGGCATAACTGGGCGGGTCGGCATAGGCCACCGGCCAGACTTTCTCGCCGCAGGCAGCCGGGTAACTGCCCCGAAAGCTGATGCGAAACGGGTCGCTGAAATCGGCCATCAGCGCGCCGCGGTAGTCGCTGCAGTCACCCAGCGGTGCACCGGCCTTGTTGCCGCTGGTCAGGGGCACACTGGTTTGCATTTGTACATTCGCCAGCGGCGGCTCAAAGTTCACGCTGGCCACACCACTGCCGTAGTTTGGCGTGAAGGTCATCACCACCGCTTTGTAGTTGATCAGCAGCGCATCGGGCGCGGCGTTGTAAGGCCGTAGCGGCTCGCCGTCGAAGTCAGCCGGGTTTTGGGCGGGCGTGGCGAAAGCGCTGCGGTCCAGCAAAATGTCGCCGCTGATGCTTTTGATACCCAGACCCTGCACGCGGCGCAGCAGCAGCCACAGCCGCTCCAGCACCAGCTTGGGGTCGCCTCGGCCCTGGATGACCAGGTTGCCCTGCAGTACGCCATTCGCCACGCTGCCGTCCAGATACACCGGCGTGTTCCAGGTGTAGGACGGGCCCAGCAGTTCGAGCCCGGCGTAAGTGGTCACCAGCTTCATGACCGATGCCGGATTCACCGACGCGTTGGCGCGATGGCTCAGCAGCGGGAAACCGCCCGCCGGCCGGCCGCCCAAGCCGGGCGCGGCGTCCACCACCAGCGCGCTGAGCGCTTCACGCGGAACTTTGGCGCGCGCCAGTGCGGCTTCGACTTCGGGCGGCAGCACCTGGGCACTGACTTGGCTTGTCAGGCTGGTCAGGCTTGCCGCAGCAAGCGTCCAGACAGCAGCCCTACGGCGCGTTGAGTTAGAAAGAAAGGGCGCGCCGGGGACGTTCAAGAGCATGGCCCGATTATCCCTCCCCAGGCCGGATAATCAGGCGGTGAAAACTTTGACCAGGCTGGCTCGACGGCTCTGATCGGGGTTTGGTTTGTTATAAAACTAATAGCACACAGTGACCGGAAAACGCTGGCTACAGCCAATTTAAAGCTCTAAACATGAAATTTTTGGCCTTTGACACCAGCACCGACGTGATGTCGATTGCCCTGACGGATGGTGGCAAGGGCGACCGTATCTGGCAACACAGCGGGCCGGGCGGCGCGCAGGCGTCCAGCACCCTGATTCCGGCGATTCTGGCTTTGCTGGCTGAAGCTGGCATGAGCTTGGGCGAGCTCGATGCGATTGCATTCGGCCGCGGTCCCGGATCGTTCACCGGTTTGCGCACGGCTTGTGCCGTGGCCCAGGGCCTGGCTCTGGGTGCCGGGCAGGGCGCCGGCATCCCGGTGTTGCCGATCGACACGCTGATGGCGGTGGCCGAAGAGGCGCGCTTTCAGCAAGCCAATTCGTCGGATGCGTCGGTGCTCCATGTCACGGCATTGCTCGATGCCCGCATGGACGAAATGTATGTGCAGCATCTGACCTTTTCTGGCGGGGTGTGGCAGGCACGTGGGGACTGTGCGGCGGTGCGGCCCGAGAACTTTGTGCCTGAGTCCGACACAGCCTGGCTGGCTGGCAATGTGTTCGGTGTGTACGCCAGTCGCTTGCCGGACAGCCTGTGCGCATGGACTTGTATCACCACGCTGCCCACAGCCAGCGCCCTGTTGCGCCTGGCCCCGGCGCTGGCCGCCGCCGGTCACTGCGTCGATGCTGCGCTGGCCCTGCCACTTTATGTCCGGGATAAAGTGGCCTTCACGTCCGAAGAGCGTGAGCAGATCAAAGCGAAAACCCGAATCGACGCTGCCCCCACTTTATGAACGCCGTTGTCAAGCCTCTCGACGCTCTTGAAGCCCAGTTTGAAGTCATGACAGCGGCCTGGCTGGACGCGGTGGTGCAGGTCGAACAGAGTGCCTACGAGCACCCGTGGAGCGCTGGCAATTTTGCCGATTCTCTGCAGGCCGGCTACCAGGCGCATTTGCTCACTGCTGGCCGCGGCGCCGAAAGGATTTTGCTGGGCTATTTTGTGGCGATGAAAGGGGTTGACGAGGTGCACTTGCTCAACATCACCGTGGCGCCTGCTCATCAGCGCCAGGGCTGGGCCCGGGTGATGCTCGACGGCCTGGCGATCTGGGCCCGGGGTCAGGGCGCGCAGTGGCTGTGGCTGGAAGTGCGGGTGAGCAACGCGCGTGCCAAAACCATCTATGAACATTACGGCTTTCGAGACATGGGCTTGCGACGCAACTATTACCCGGCCGGCGGGAATCGGCGCGAAGACGCCAGCGTGATGAGTCTGGCGCTGTGAGAGCCGTCGCATGACGCTCGATCTCGACAAGCGCCAGCGCGCCATGTTGCGCGAAATGGGTATCCGGGTCTGGCAGCCCGCAGCTGCTGCGGCGCCAGCGTTGCAGCCAGCCATGCCGGCAGTGTCCGCAACAATTGCTATGAAATCAGTAGCTAATA
>JANMBW010000088.1:0-3311 GCA_031360565.1 Polaromonas sp. | reverse complement strand
TGCGCCTGATCATGGCGCGCCGATGCAAGCCGCGCTGGGGCGTGCACTTTCGGGCCAAGCCAAGGACCCGGTTTGCGGCATGGTGGTGAACAAGGCAACCGCCCTGCGCTCCGACCGAGGCGGGCGCAGCTATTTCTTTTGCAGTGCAGGGTGCCAGCGCACCTTTGACTCGCCTGAGCAGGAAATGAAATCGATGCGCACGCGTGTCACGATTGCCCTCACTGGCGTTTTGGCATTGGCGATCTTGCGGGCCAGCGCGTTTCTTGCCTTGGCGACTGGTGCCACCATCGTCAGCTGGATACCGATTGATGCGCTGCCGTGGTTCAACGGCGGAATGTGGCTATTTCTGCTGGTAACGCCCGTGCAGTTCATCGGTGGCTGGAGCTTTTACGTGGGCAGCTGGAACGCCCTGCGAAACCGGTCCATCAACATGGACTTGCTCATTGCACTCGGCACCACGGTCGCCTATGTTTACAGCGTGGCGGTATTGTTTTTTCCGTGGGTATTGCCGGTAGAGGTCAACCAGCGCGATGTGTACTTTGAAGTCTCGGCAGTCATCATCGCCTTTGTGTTGCTGGGCAAGTACATGGAGGAGATCATCAAGAAACACTCTTCCGCTGCCGTGCGCAAATTGCTGGACCTCAAACCAGCCACCGCCCAGGTGATGCGTGACGGGGTCGAGATGGAAGTACCAGCCGACAGTCTGATGGTGGGTGAAACCGTTGTGGTGCGGCCGGGGCAGCGCATCGCCACCGACGGGCTGGTGCTGGAAGGCGCGTCGGCCGTTGACGAATCGATGCTCACGGGTGAGTCGATGCCGGTAGACAAGCAGGCAGGTGCCAAGGTAATCGGTGGCACGCTCAATCGCACGGGTTCTTTCCGTTTTCAGGCCACGCGCATTGGCGCTGAAACCGCACTGGCCCAGATCATCAAGATGGTGGAGGATGCCCAGGCCAGCAGTGCACCCATCCAGCGCATTGCCGACCAGGTCACCCGCTACTTTGTACCGGCAGTGGTGGGCACGGCCTTTCTGGCTTTCGCTGGCTGGTGGCTGGCAGGAAACTTTCCCCAGGGGTTGCTGGCCTTCATCGCGGTACTTATCATTGCCTGCCCTTGCGCGCTTGGCATCGCCACGCCCGCTGCGCTGATGGTGGGTGTGGGGCGCGGCGCGCAAGCCGGCATCCTGATTCGCGGTGGCGAAATTCTGGAGAAGGCGCAAAAGCTGGACACCGTGGTGTTCGACAAGACCGGCACGCTCACGCGCGGCGAACCCAACATCACCGACGTACTGGTGCAAGAAGGATGGACGAAAGCGCAGGCCCTGGGGCTGGCCTCCAGTCTGGAAGCCGGATCCGAGCACCCCCTGGCCGAGGCCATTGTGCGTGGTGCACGCAAAGAAGGCGTGACGGCTACTCCAGTCGAGGGCTTTGACTCCATACCGGGTCACGGTGTGCAGGGGAGTGTTGACGGCGCTATCGTGCTGCTGGGTAACCGACGGTTGATGCAGCGCGAAGGTGTTGACACCGACGTTGTTCAGTCCGCGATGGAGCTGCTAGAGGCGGACGGCAAGACTGCCATGCTGCTGGCCAGTGGTAGGCGTCTGGTGGGAGTGATTGCGGTGGCCGACACGGTGCGGCCCGAAGCGCAGGAAGCCATCACTGCGCTGCGGTCTGAAAAGATCCAGGTGATCATGTTGAGCGGTGACAACCAGCGTACCGCAGACGCCATCGGCCGCATCCTGGGCATAGACCGCGTGATTGCAGACGTTCTACCTGCCGATAAATCAAAGGTGATCAAGGACTTGCAGGCGCAGGGTCGGGTGGTGGCGATGGTGGGTGATGGCGTCAACGACGCGCCCGCACTGGCGACGGCCGACATCGGCATTGCCATCGGGTCTGGTTCGGATGTGGCCAAGGAGACTGGTGGAATTATTCTGGTGCGAAACGACGTGCGCGATGTTGTGACGGGTATCCGTCTGTCACGCGCCACGATGCGCACCATCAAACAGAACCTGTTCTGGGCCTTTATTTACAACACTGTCGGTTTGCCGATTGCTGCACTTGGCTTTCTCAACCCGATGATTGCCTCGGCGGCCATGGCGCTGTCGTCCTTGTCGGTCATCATCAATTCGGCCTTGCTTAAGCGCGTCAAGCTGGGTGAAGTTGTCCCGGAGAAGGAGCGGGGTCAGGCGTAAGGCCGAACCCCGCAACAGGTAGCCATTGGGAGAGCTTCAATGATCCGGCAAACCCTGTTCGACATGAAAAAGATCACCACGCCGCTATTGCTTCATATGCTGGGCAAAGAGCTTCGATTCCCACTCCTCTTTCTCTTGCGATGCAGACTCACACTGAATCGTTTCAAAAAGACTATTGACTCAGGCTTTGCTCGTGAATTGGTCGATCTTGCCGCGCTACCTGCGTGGGTTTATTTAAATCTCCGGGACAAGTTAGGTCAGCGCAAAGCGTTCGAGATCATGCGCGTCGCGTTGCTGACAGGCGGAACCGCTGCGCAAAATCTACAGTTCAACACGGTGAGTGAGGAACGGACTTTCCACCACTTTGGCAAGATGGAAATTGAAAACAACCGCTCAGGACTGGTTCGCTGGAATGACATGCGGGTCGTTGAACGCACCGATCGTCGTCTTGAGCTCAAAGTCACCCGCTGCATGTTTCACGAGTTCGCTGTTCACCTGGGCGCTCCAGAAATGACGCCCGTCGTTTGCCAGATCGACAACGCCATGTTCAATTCCTATTTGCCGGAAGAAATGACATTTAGTCGCGGTGGGGTGGGTCGCAGGATTTCGGATGGTCATCATGAGTGCAATTTCATTTGGAACTTTCATCCAGCAGCATTGCCCGCTGAGGCATCCGTCCCGACAGCGCACCGCAAAAAAATGGACGCTTAGTCCAGCGCGCAAAGTGTAGGTTGCAGACTACGCGGCTTGGTAGCCATCTCGTTCGCGTTTGGTGTGATGGAGCGCGCAAGATCAACTCACGGTGGTACCGTCGGCGCTTCGTTTCTTTTCAAGCCTTCCTGCCAGCACTGTCAACAACGTCGCACGAAAGCCGCGACGGCATGAATAAGTTCCAACAGTTAAAAGGAATCAATGATGAAACGCCGTCCTCAAATCATCAGACCAGTCTCTGTCGCGCTTGCCGTCCTGAGCGTCGCCCTGCTACCACCTCTGGCGTTTGCGCAAATGCAAATGACACCCGGCAGTGAAAGCATGCCGGGCGGGAAAACTGCCACTTCATCCATGCCAGGCGGCTCGATGGACATGAAGGGCATGGATATGAAGGGAATGATGAAAG
>JANMBW010000035.1:0-2127 GCA_031360565.1 Polaromonas sp. | reverse complement strand
ACAACCTTCAGCGCATAGGCACCATCATTGCCGCGCTCGATGTGGCCAACGCCACCGGCATCGAAATCATCCGCCTGCAGTATGCGATTGCAACCGATCTGGCACCGCTGGTGACGCGCCTGATCGACTCGGGCGCAGGTGTGGTTGCGGGTCAGGGACAGGCCGACACCTCATTTCGGACCACGCTGGTAGCCGAGCCGCGTAGCAACTCCCTGATCTTGCGTGCCGCCAACCCGGCGCGCCTGGCGCTGGTCAGAACGCTGGTCGAAAAGCTCGACCAGGCTGCTTTTACCGGCAGCGGCAGCAACACTGGTGCGGGTGGCAACAGGGACTCAGCCGCCGGCAACATTTATGTGGTGTATCTGAAAAATGCCGATGCCACCAAGCTGGCAGCCACCTTGCGCGCCGCTTTGGCCGCCAACGCGATCGGGCCTGCCACAGCGGCGGGCAGCATTGCGACTTCCCCCCTGAGTGCGCCCCCAGCTGCCGGAGGAGCCACCGCAGCCACGGCCAGTCTGGCGGTTGCCCAACCCTCAACAGGCGGCCAGATTCAGGCTGACCCGGCCACCAATTCGCTGATCATCACCGCGCCCGAGCCGCAATACCGCCAGCTGCGGGCCGTGATTGACAAGCTCGACGCGCGGCGAGCCCAGGTTTACGTCGAAAGCCTGATTGCCGAAGTCAATGCCGACAAGGCGGCCGAGTTTGGCATTCAGTTTCAGGGCGCTCTGGGCAAAAAGGGCGATGGCGCAATTGGCCTGCTGGGCACCAACTTCAGCATTGGCGGTGCCAACCTCATCACGCTGGCCACCCAGGCAGGTGCAGGCGGTGCCGTGCCTTCAACCGGGGGAAATTTTGGCGTCGCCACCCGGCAAAGCAACGGCATCTACGTGCTCGGATTTTTGGCCCGCTTTCTTGAGTCGAGCGGCGACGGCAATATTTTGTCCACGCCCAACTTGTTGACGCTCGATAACGAAGAAGCCCGTATCGTCATCGGTCAGAACGTGCCCTTCGTCACGGGCCAATACACCAACAACAACAGCAGCTCCGGGTCAGTCAATCCGTTCCAGACGGTTGAGCGCAAGGACGTTGGCATCACCCTTCGCGTCAAGCCGCAAATCAGCGAGAACGGCACGGTGCGGATGCAGATTTTTCAGGAAGTCAGCAGCGTGCAGCCGTCGTCCATCAACTCGACCACAGGTTTGATCACCAACAAGCGCTCGATTGAGTCGAATGTGGTGGTCGAAGACGGCGCCATCGTGGTGCTGGGCGGCCTGCTGCAGGATGAATATTCGGGCAACAAAGAAAAAGTGCCCATCCTGGGCGACGTTCCCCTGTTCGGCAACTTGTTCAAGAGCGAGGTGCGCTCGCGCAAAAAGACCAACCTGATGGTATTTTTGCGTCCCGTGGTGGTGAGGGATGCGTCATCGACCGACAGCCTGTCGCTGGACCGTTACGATTTGATGCGCTCTGCGCAGAAAGACGCCCAGCCAGAGTCCAGCCTTGTGGTGCCGATCAACTCGGGGCCGGTCCTGCCACCGCAACGACCGCCGCTTGATGGGGTCAAGCCCCCGCTTGCACCGGTGCCTGCGCCTGCCCCACGACCTCAATCCACCGCTCCGCTGGGCGGCTAAATCCTTTTCGCCTCATGGCCATGCGTTACCCATTGCCCTACGCTTTCGCACGCAGCAACGCCCTCCTGCTGGAGGACGACGGCCAGGCGATGCTGTTGTGGCACAACGCCAATCCTGACCTTGACGCGATGGGCGAAATCATGAGGCGTTATGGATCGGGCAGCACGGCGCTGGTCTTGCAGCGAGCCGACCCCGGCACCCTGGCGCAACGCATCAGCGCGGCCTATGCCGAAGGCGAATCCAGCGCCGCGGCAGTTGTGAGCGAAGTCGAATCAGATGCCGATTTGTCGCGCATGATGCAGGAGCTGCCAGCGGTTGAGGACTTGCTTGAAACCTCCGACGACGCGCCGATCATTCGCATGCTTAATGCCCTGCTGACACAAGCCGCACGCGACGGTGCCAGCGACATCCATATCGAACCCTACGAGCGGCACTCGAGCGTGCGCTTTCGGGTCGATGGCACCCTGCGTGAGGTCGTGCAGCCCAATCGCGC
>JANMBW010000536.1:0-1582 GCA_031360565.1 Polaromonas sp. | reverse complement strand
GTTCGCTCCTTTGGCGTCAACTACTGGCTTGGCTTTGATCGCGGCGCGAACCGTGACAAAGCCGCCTTTGGAACCGGGCACAGCGCCGCGAATCATCAGCAATTGACGGGCTTCGTCAATGCGCACGATGTTCAGGTTTTGCGTGGTTTTGGTGACATCGCCCAAGTGACCCGTCATGCGTTTACCAGGAAACACACGGCCAGGATCTTGCGCCATACCAATAGAGCCGGGAACGTTGTGCGAACGGCTGTTACCGTGCGACGCTCGCTGCGAGCTCATCTTGTGGCGCTTGATGGTGCCGGCAAAGCCTTTACCAATGGAAGTGCCCTGCACGTCCACCATTTGGCCAACTGCAAACACGTCAGCAGCAGGTACAACAGTACCGGCAGCATATTTGCCTGCGACGTCTGCCGTCACGCGGAATTCTTTCAGGATTTCACCAGCCTCAACACCTGCTTTGGCAAGGTGGCCGGCGGCCGGCTTGGTCACGCGCGATGCTTTACGCGAACCGAACGCAACTTGAAGGGCGCTATATCCGTCATTGGCTTCGGTTTTAACCTGGGTCACACGGTTGTTAGACACATCTACCACTGTGACAGGAACGGTATCCCCATCATCAGTGAACAGACGCATCATGCCCACCTTGCGGCCCAGCAACCCGAGGGAGTTGCTCAGACTCATGATTTGTTCTTTCGTAACTTTCACCGCTGCGACTTCAATTGGCCGCAGGCGTTTTGATGTGAAAGACAGTTGATAAATCCCCACCCAAATTGGGCGAAGCTTCTAATTATAGCAAGCCTCCTGCCAAATTGGCAAGAGGCTTGCAGAGCACGCTTACTGCAGCTTGATTTCCACGTCCACGCCAGCCGGCAGATCGAGCTTCATTAACGCGTCAACGGTTTTATCCGTCGGGTCGACGATGTCCATGAGGCGCTGGTGGGTGCGAATTTCAAGCTGATCGCGGCTGGTTTTGTTGACATGCGGTGAACGCAGAATGTCGAACCGCTTCATGCGGGTTGGCAAGGGCACAGGGCCTTTGACAATCGCACCGGTGCGCTTGGCGGTATCAACGATTTCAGCTGCTGATTGGTCGATCAGCTTGTAGTCAAACGCTTTGAGGCGGATGCGGATTTTTTGCTTGGTGGCCATTTTGTGTCCTTAAGCAATAATCTTCGCCACCACGCCAGCGCCGACGGTCTTGCCGCCTTCGCGGATGGCAAAGCGCAGGCCTTCTTCCATGGCGATCGGGTTGATCAGCTTGACAGTGATCGACACGTTGTCGCCTGGCATCACCATCTCTTTGCCTTCTGGCAACTCAATCGCACCGGTCACGTCCGTGGTACGGAAGTAGAACTGGGGGCGGTAGTTGTTGAAGAAGGGGGTGTGACGGCCGCCTTCGTCTTTGGACAAGACATAGATCTCGCCGGTGAAGTGGGTATGCGGCTTGATCGAGCCGGGCTTGCACAGGACTTGACCGCGCTGGACGTCTTCGCGCTTGGTGCCGCGCAGCAAGATACCGACGTTGTCGCCGGCCTGACCCTGGTCGAGCAGCTTGCGGAACATCTCGACGCCGGTGCAGATG
>JANMBW010000524.1:0-4382 GCA_031360565.1 Polaromonas sp. | reverse complement strand
GCCGGTGTGTCGGCGATGATGACCGCCTACCCCCAAGCCTTTCATGTCGTGCAGTGGGCTGGTGCGGTGTACCTGGCCTGGTTGGGCATCAAAATGCTGCTGACCCAAGCTGGGGACGCACCGATTCTGCATATCAAGCCCCGACATTACTTTCGCCAGGCACTTTTGATTACCCTGCTTAACCCCAAAGCGATTGTCTTTTACCTGGCCTTTTTCCCGCTATTTGTCGACCCGGCCCGGCACCAGGGCTTGACCACCTTTGCC
Organism: Polaromonas sp.; assembly: GCA_031360565.1. GTDB lineage: Bacteria > Pseudomonadota > Gammaproteobacteria > Burkholderiales > Burkholderiaceae_C > Polaromonas. The sequence continues at coordinate 4,118 of JANMBW010000524.1, read as the reverse complement.
CTCATGGCGGCAACGATCGCGGTGATCACCTTCTTCTACGGACTGACGTCGGTCCTGTTAACCCACCACTTCGCAGAGCGCATTCGCGCCCATCCCAGACTGTCGGGCTTTCTGAACAAGGCAGCTGGCGTCTTTTTAATCGGCTTTGGTCTGAAGCTGGCGCTCTCAAAATAAGCGTCTTTTGCCTTTACCCTACAAGAAGAACTGAGAATCGATGGCTAAGATTTTTTGCGTGGCCAACCAAAAAGGCGGCGTCGGCAAGACCACCACCACTGTTAACCTCGCCGCCGGTCTGGCCAAGGTGGGTCAGCGCGTGCTGATGATTGACCTGGACCCGCAAGGCAACGCCACCATGGGCTCGGGCGTAGATAAGCGCCAGCTCGCGCTGACGGTGTATGACGTGTTGCTGGAATCGGCGTCTATCGCTGAGGCGCGCACGCAAAGCCAAAAACTGGTGGATGCCGGTTGCAGCTTCGACATCCTGGGTGCCAACCGCGAGCTGGCGGGTGCAGAAATTGAGCTGGTCGATGTCGAGCGGCGTGAAAAGCGCCTCAAGCTCGCTTTAGCCGAAGCTCAAGCTTCCTATGACTTTGTGCTGATCGACTGTCCGCCCTCGCTCAGTATGTTGACCTTGAATGGCCTGTGCTGCGCCCATGGCGTGATCGTGCCCATGCAATGCGAGTACTTTGCGCTCGAAGGTTTGACCGACCTGGTCAACACCATCAAGCAGGTGCATGCCAACCTCAATAAAGATCTGCAGATCATCGGGCTGTTGCGGGTCATGTTTGACCCCCGTATCACACTGCAGCAGCAGGTCAGCGAGCAGCTCAAGGATCACTTTGGCGACAAGGTCTTTAACACCGTGATTCCACGCAATGTCCGGTTGGCCGAGGCGCCCAGCTATGGCCTTCCCGGCGTGGTGTTCGACCCGTCTTCCAAGGGAGCCCAGGCCTTTGTTCATTTTGCCGAAGAGATGGTGCAGCGTATCAAGGCCATGTGATTTCGAGCCTTTAAAGCTGTTCGAGCCTGCATATTCATTACGTTCTTTGCTATTAAACTTATAGCTATCAGGCTCTTGCACACATGCACTCTCGAAACGTTCTGATTCTTCCTGGCTGGCACAACAGTGGACCCGACCACTGGCAAAGCCTCTGGGAAGCCGCGCAAGGCTACACCCGGGTCGAGCAACATGACTGGATGCGCCCCTTGCGGGGTGACTGGATCGCGCGACTGGAAGAGGTGCTGCTCGGCTGCAGTGAGCCGGCTGTGCTGGTGGCACACAGCCTGGGCTGCGTCCAGGTCGCCGCCTGGGCCGCACACTCCCAAAATACCGATCGGGTCAAAGCCGCGTTACTGGTAGCGCCGCCCGACACAGGCCGCGAGGACTTGCGCCAGATGCTTCCGGGCTGGTCGCCCGTACCACTGGAGCAGCTGCCTTTTCCCAGCGTTCTAATCGCGTCCAGCGATGATCCTTTTTGTGGCCCTCAGCGAGCCCGGCAGCTGGCTGATGCCTGGGGCGCCCGATTGATTGCAGTGGGCGAGGGCGGGCACTTGAATGCCGAAAGCCGGCTGCTCGATTGGCCGCAGGGGCATGCCGAATTGCAGCAGCTGATGACAATTTAAACCAAGAAAGACAAACCATCCATGGTCAGCAAAAAACCAAAAGGACTCGGTCGCGGACTGGAAGCCTTGTTGGGCCCTACCGCGAGTCAATCCAGCGATTCCCACAACAACTCCACCCTGACCAGCCCCGGTTTGCCGGCATCGCTGCGTCTGCTGGATATGGTGCCGGGTCAGTACCAACCCCGCACCCGGATGGACGAGGGAGCGCTGTACGAGCTGGCGGAGTCGATCAAGGCGCAGGGCATCATGCAGCCGATTCTGGTGCGACGCCTGACCAGCGGGGCCAACGACGGCAAGTACGAGATCATTGCCGGTGAGCGCCGCTTCCGCGCTGCCAAAATTGCCGGACTCGACAGCGTACCGGTGCTGGTGCGTGACGTGCCTGACGAGTCGGCCGCCGCCATGGCGCTGATCGAGAATATCCAGCGCGAAGACCTGAACCCGCTTGAAGAGGCTCACGGCCTGCAAAGGCTGGTCAAAGAGTTTGGACTCACTCACGAATTGGCCGCGCAAGCCGTGGGCCGCTCGCGCAGCGCTGCCAGCAACCTGCTGCGCCTGCTGAATCTGGCCGATCCGGTGCAAACCATGCTGATGGCCGGCGACCTCGACATGGGGCACGCCAGGGCGCTGCTGACGTTGGACCGGGCTGCGCAAATTACCGCCGCCAACCAGATCGCCGCCAAAAAAATGTCGGTGCGTGAGACCGAAAGCCTGGTCAAAAAGCTCAGTGCCGAGTTCTCTTTAAAGCCGCAAAAACAGTCCAAAGAAAAGTCGCGCGACACCCGGCGGGTAGAAGAAGAACTGGCTGATCTGCTGATGGCCGAGGTCGAAGTGCGGGTCAAAAAACAGGTCAAGCGTAATGGCCGGCGCGAGGACATGGGTGAGCTGGCGATCCAGTTTGGGTCTATGGACGAACTCAATGGCCTGATCGAGCGCTTGCGAGGCCAGAGCGGCGCCAAGTGAGCGCGAATGAACATTAACCGGGCAGGGGAGAGTTAAAAAATTTTCTCAAAAGGTGACAATCGGTTGCGCCAGCGGTAAGAAACTTGCATTTGGCCAGACTAAGCTACGGAACCTTGGCCATTCGGCCCGGACCGGCGACCCGCAATTTACCCACAGATGTAAAGGAACTCTTGATGAAAAAACTTCTTTTGGCGGCGGCTGCCGCGAGCTTTGGCAGCTTTTTGCTGCCCGTGACGGCTTCTGCACAGGTGTCCATGCCTGAGGCACAAGTCAATGCCCTGGAAGCGCTGGCCGGCAAGCATGCCGGATTCCGGCGCGCCAACGCCAAAGGCCTTTGCGCCAGTGGCTATTTTGTGGGTAATGCAGTGGGTCGGTCCCTGTCTTCCGCAGCCGTGTTCAAAGGCGACAAAATTCCAGTCGTGGCGCGGTTTTCAGTCGGTGGCGGCAACCCCAAGACCAGCGACAAGAGCAGGTCGGTTCGTGCCCTGGCGCTCCAGTTCAACATTCCGGGTGGTGAGCAGTGGATGACTGCGAACATTTCGACGCCGATGTATTTCGTCGGCAAGCCGGAACTGTTTGTGCCTTTCGTCCAGGTCCGCACCGCAGACCCGGCCACCGGCAAACCCGATGCGGAAAAAATCAAGGCCTTTAGCGAAGCCAATCCTGAAACCACGCTGCAGGCCGCTTACCTGGCCAAAATGCCGATACCTGCAAGCTTTGGCGGCGTCAGCTATTTCAGCACCAATGCCTTTGAACTGGTCAATGCCAAAAATGAAAGCCAGTTTGTGCGCTGGCATTTTGCACCGGAGGCCGGCCAGGCTGGTTTGACCGACGAGCAGCTTAAAGCCATGCCGGATGAATTTCTGGCCGATGAATTGCGCAAACGCGTCGCCGCTGCGCCGGTGGCATTCGACTTCAATTTGCAACTGGCCGAAAAAGACGACCAGCTGACGGACCCCACCAAGATGTGGCCGGACAGCCGCAAGGTAGTGCCTGCCGGCAAGCTGGTGATTGACAAGGTAGAGGCCGGCCCGGGCGGCGCCTGCGACAAGATCACCTTCAGCCCGCTGGTTTTGCCAGCAGGCATCAAGCCCTCGGCGGATCCGGTGCTGCTTGCGCGGCCAGCGCCTTACGCAGTCTCCTTCGGTCGACGTCTGACTGAAGCGGCGAAATAAACCCGAGTCGGGATCCAGCCAGCCGCTGCCCTCGGGTAGCGGCTTTTTTTATGCCGCCGGTGCTTGAAGTGAAAAAATCTTGCCGGGATTCATGATGTTTTTTGGGTCCAGCGCGCGTTTGATGGCGCGCATCATGTCGACCGCCCCGTCGCCGGTCTCGGCCACCAGAAAATCCATCTTGTGCAGGCCCACACCGTGCTCGCCGGTACACGTGCCTTCAAGTGCCAGGGCGCGGCTCACCAGCTTGTGATTGAGTGCCTCAGCCACTTCACGCTCTTCAGGAATGGCCGGATCAATCAGGTAACCAAAGTGGAAGTTGCCATCGCCGACATGACCGACCAGAAAGTACGGGATGCC
>JANMBW010000417.1:0-1967 GCA_031360565.1 Polaromonas sp. | reverse complement strand
CATCTGCTGACGCAGCGCTGGCGTCATACCCGGCGCAGGCGCTTCCTCCAGCACTTTCTGGTGGCGGCGCTGCACCGAACAATCGCGCTCAAACAAATAGACGTAGTTACCGTGGCTGTCGCCAAAGATCTGGATCTCGATGTGGCGCGGCCGCTGGGCATATTTTTCAATCAGCACAGCATCGTCGCCAAAGCTGTTGATGGCTTCACGCTTGCAAGATGCCAAGGCGGCATCAAAATCCTCAGGCTTGTCGACCGCACGCATGCCTTTGCCGCCGCCGCCGGCACTGGCCTTGATCAATACCGGGTAGCCGATAACGTTGGCCTCGCGCTTGAGCAGTTCAGCACTCTGGTCGCTGCCGTGGTAGCCGGGTACCAGCGGCACGCCGGCCTTTTCCATCAGCCGCTTGGACTCCGCCTTCAGACCCATGGCCTTGATCGCCGAAGGCGGTGGACCAATAAATACCAGCCCGGCCTCCCTGCAAGCCCGGGCAAATTCTTCGTTTTCGCTTAAAAAACCGTAGCCCGGATGTACCGCCTGGGCCCCCGTTGCTTTGGCCGCTTCAATGATGCGCGCCCAACGCAGATAGCTGTCGTGTGGCGCGCTGCCGCCGATGTGCACCGCCTCATCGCAACAGGCGACGTGTTTTGAGCTGGCGTCTGCATCGGAATAAACCGCCACCGTCCGGATCGCCATTCGCCTGGCGGTCGCCGCCACGCGGCAAGCTATCTCGCCACGGTTGGCTATCAAAATTTTCTTAAACATGCGGAGGAGTCTTTGAAAACGGTGACTTCAAGGAGAAAGCGGACGCCGCACCAGGATCCGGCTTGCCGCTGAAAATGCAGGCGACGCGCCCAAACAGCTGGCGCAAAAATCGCCAGCAGACTCGGATCAGCCAGACGCTCAGCACCAGCAGCAGCGCCAACAGCACAACAAACACAAAAGGGTGTGCGATGGCCAGCCACAGACCGAGCGGAACCATGCCGTCTTCGAGCAGAGACGCGCCAATGTTGCTGAAGGGCTCAGGCGAGGTATTGATTGCTGCCCGGGTCGTCGCTTTAGCGGCAAAACTGGTTGCAGCTAGCGTACCGCCTAGGAGTGCCGCTACTAAAGTCATAGCATTGTTGTCAACACTGAATACGCTGGCCGCCAAAGCCGCGCCTGCGGGGATGCGGATCACGCTGTGCACCACATCCCACAGCGAGTCCAAACCCGGAATCTTGTCGGCAAAAAACTCGATGAACACCATGAAGCCGCTGGCACCCAGCACCATCGGGTGTGACAGCAGATGCAGCCCTTTCGGCAACTCGACCCAGCCCATGAATCCGGCCAGCCCGGTCAGCAAGACCACCAAGTACAGTCGCACGCCACTGGCCCAGCCGAGCGCGCCGGCCAAGGCAATCAACTGCGCGGTGTCCAATGTGTTCATGCTTTTTCAGCCTACCACCCAGTTGGGTTTGCGCTTTTGCAGAAAGGATTGCAGCCCCTCGCGTCCCTCCGGGCTGACGCGTATGTCGGCAATGGCTTCTACCGTCCCCCGCACCAGATCGGGTGTGATCTCTTGCCCGGCGACATCCTGCAACAGCTTTTTGCATAAGGTGAGGGCTTCGGGCCCGGCATTGACCCAGGCATGGCACAGCTCGGCAACTTTGGCATCCAGCGCTTCGGCGACAACCACCTCGTGCACAAAACCCATGCGCTGCGCCTGGTGTGCGTCAAACCGTTCAGCCGTCAGAAAATAGCGGTGTGCCGCGCGCGCACCCATGGCCCGAATCACATAAGGGCTGATGGTGGCCGGAATGAGACCCAACTTGACCTCACTCAGGCAATAGTGCGCGGTATCCACCGACACCGCCACATCGCATACCGCCACCAGTCCGGTACCGCCGGCATACACATCACCCTGGATGCATGCGAGGGTCGGCTTGGATGACGCATAAATGGTTTGCAACATGGTCGCAAGCTGG
>JANMBW010000413.1:0-3522 GCA_031360565.1 Polaromonas sp. | reverse complement strand
TCAAAAAGCGCGCCGAGGAGCAAGGAGCCAAAGCCCTGTTCCTGGCGGGCCCGGCCCTGGCCAAGCTCGACGCGTCCGACCGTGCGATGTGGGGGCGCATCGTAAAAGTGGCCAACATCAAAGCCGACTGACTGCACGATTTCACCAGGCGTCCTAAACTTTGCCCGGCTGGGCCAGCCGGCCCCGCAAGAACAAAACCTGCACTGGAGAAATTCGATGAAGCATGCTCTATTAGCCCTGTCTGCTGCGCTTGCCGTGTCTGTCACCGCCTTGAGTGGCTGCGGCGGTGGCGACGTGCAGGCGCAATCCATACCTTTCGTTCTAAGCAGCCCAGACCTGGCCAGCGGCACTTTTGACAACAAGTTTGTGCTGAACGGCTTTGGCTGCATGGGTGGCAATCTGTCGCCCTCGCTGCAGTGGAGCGGCGTGCCAGCCGGCACCAAGTCGCTCGCGCTGCAGATGTACGACCCCGATGCACCAACCGGCAGCGGCTTTTGGCACTGGGCGGTGTACAACATTCCGCCCACCGCCACTTCATTGGCCCAGGGAGTCGGCAACAGCCCGACCACGCTGCCGGCCGGCGCTTTTGGCGGTAACACCGATTTTCTGGATACGGGCGCTACCGGTGGCAATGGCAACTACGGTGGCCCGTGCCCGCCGGTGGGTGACAAGCCGCACCGCTACATCTTCACGCTGTTTGCGCTGTCTGTGGACAAGTTAGAAGTGGCTGGCGGTGTGCCCAAAACGGGCACTGCGGGGCTTTATGGCTTTGTGTTGAACAGCGGGGTAGGCACAGCGCTTTTGGGCAAAACATCGTTCACAGCGACCTACGGGCGCTGACAGCTCGGGACCCTGGACGACCGGCGCGAATCAACCTAATTCGGCGATCAGGTCGATGTATTGCCGCATCGCGTCGTCCTGCGTCGTGCCTTTGAGACGGGTCCATGCGTCCCACTTGGCACGCGCGACCATATCCCCGAAACCGGGCTTCAGGGCCTGGTTGTCACCTTGGCTAGCCTGCTTGTAGAGCGCATACAGCTTGAGCAGGGTAGCGTTATCGGGGCGCTCACTAAGCCCTTTCGCGTCCACCACGGCTTGATCAAAAGCGGCTTTGAGTTCTGACATGGCATCAGGCCGGAAAGCGACGGGACGCGATTTCCAGCAAACCATCAAAAATCAGGCTTTCGACCAGTTCGACATCGACCGACAGGCTGGGCGCCATTTTCCAGCCTGCCCCGCCAGTCATGATGCACTCTGGCACCTGCCCGCAGTGGCAGGTGACGTTTTCTACCATGCGCTGCACCGCACCCGCTATGGCAAAGGTGCCGCCACTGGTCAGGGCATCGCTGGTGTTGGTCGGAAAATCCCGCACATCGCCGGTTGGCACATGCAGGCCCGCGGTACCGGACTCCAGCGCACGCAGCATGATGCCGTGCCCCGGCAGGATGATGCCGCCTATGAATTTGCCGCTGGCGTCGATGGCTTCAACCGTGACCGCCGTGCCCACCATCACCACCACGCAGGGTTTGGAGCTGCCCCGCCCCAGCAGCCGGTGGCGCGCGCCTATCATGGCCACCCAGCGGTCTGCGCCCAGGCGGGCCGGATGGTCGTAGCCATTGATCAGCCCGGCCTCTTGCGGGCTGGAGACCACCCAACGCGGCGCGACATCCCACAAATCCATTTGTTCAACGACGCGCCGTTTGATGGCATCGCTGGCCACGATGCAACCGAGGATTCGGGAAGGTGATGGCAAATCGCTCCACTCGCCCTCTGCCAATTTGTCGATGTTTTCAAGAAACACCGCCCCTTGCGACAACATGGCAGCGCCCACAACTGGCGCGCTGTACTGCGCCCACTTGAGTCGGGTGTTTCCCACATCGAGCGCCAGGAAGGTCATGGGGCAGGATTATGAACAGGTTTAAGGCCCCTACCCTCACAAACAGCGCCTGTCGTTAACCCTGCCCGATTCAGCCTTGCCGCCACGGCAGGCCATGGAACCGCCACCCACCCAGATGGTTGCGATGTGCTTGCCCGTTGGGATCACCTTCAAAGCCTTCCAGAATGTTGTAGGCCTCCAGACCCAGCCCGGTCGCGCGACGCGAGGCCGCAATCGAGCGCACACCACTGCGACAAAGCAGCACAACCTTTTTCCCGGCCGGCACAGCGGCGCGGAGGCCCTCATCAAATGCCGGGTTCATGCCCATGCCTGGCCACTGCTTCCAGGCCAACGGCACAGCTCCTGGTACAAAGCCTACCCACTCGCGTTCAGCGTCGGTGCGCACGTCGACCAACACTGCTTCGCCCGAAAGGAACCACTGGTAGGCCAGTTGAGGCGACACGTCCCCGGCATAGCCCTGCGCCGGCCGAACCTGCATCAATTCCACAGCATCGGCGTCGTGACGCAATCCTGAACTCATGTTGGCCGCCAAGGCTTCGCCAAGGTGAGTCGGAGCAGGCAGGTTCAGGGCGCTCATGGTGGCGACGAACTCGCCCAAGGTTTTGCCCGCCACGCGCGAATTGCTGGCCTTTTCGCGCGCAATGGTCGAATAGCGGCGGCCCTGGTAATCGTGGCCCGGCCAGACCAAAGTCTCGCCGGGCAGTGCAAACAGGACGCGAGTGAGGCTGTTGTAAAGCGCCTGGGCATTGCCAGATTGAAAGTCGCAACGGCCGCAGCCATTGATCAGCAGCGTGTCACCGGTCAGGACATGGTTGCGCCACAGATAGCTCATGCTGCCGGAAGTGTGGCCAGGGGTATGCAAGGCCTTGAGGCTTTCCCGCCCGAAATGCAAGTCGTCCCCATCTTGTAGCTGCACTGCGGCCGTGCTGATGCCGCAGGCCGCCGGTGCAGCGGTCCGGGCTCCGGCGTGCTCGGCTAATAACGCCGCACTGGTGATGTGGTCCGCATGGACATGGGTCTCCAGGGTCCACAGCAGCGTGAGGCCGTATTCAGACAGTACCGCCAGGTCGCGCTCAATTTGCTCGGCAACGGGATCGACGATCACCGCCTCACGGGTGGTTTTGTCAAACAGCACATAAGAATAGGTACTGGACGCGGCATCAAACAGCTGGATCGGTTTCATCTCATGGGTTCCGGTTTTTCGGACTCCGATCGGACAATCGGAACTTTCAGTATGCCAGCACACTGGTGCAGAATCAGGCCCTGTCTGCCCCCTAACGGAGAACCTGATGCCCACTGCCGTTTCACGCCAACGCGCCGGCGCCAACGCCTCAGCACGCAAAGCCGTAGAGAAAAAGTTGGCGCCGTGGCAGCCGAGGCTGGTTGGGCTCCCGTCTGCCGTAGGCAACAAAAAGGCCGGGCGTTTTGAATTAGCAAAGCTCGATCCCGCCGCAAAACCTTATTCAAGCGGCAACAAATTGCGCGACAAGGCTGCCGTCGCCACGCTGGCTAGCGAGCTGGACACCTTGCAAAACCTGTTCTACGCCGACAAGCGCTACAAGCTGCTGGTGATTCTGCAAGGCACCGATACATCGGGTAAGGATGGCACGCTGCGTGACGTCTTC
>JANMBW010000402.1:0-10818 GCA_031360565.1 Polaromonas sp. | reverse complement strand
CCGACTATCGGTCTAAGTTGGACCAGCATTGGAGTTTGCTCATGTACGTTTTTTCCATTTTGAAGTTTGACAGCTTGGCCAAGAGTGCTGCAGCGCTGGCCCTGGCTGCCGCATACGCCGTTCCTGCCACAGCCCAGATTGCATCGGGCACCACTGGCATCGACGCTACGGGAAATGCCCAAAGCGAGATGGCCGCCTGCGCCACCGGAGCCACTCAGCAAAGCCGCGAGACCTGCATGACCGAAGTCAGAAATGCAAACGCCGCCAAGCGCGCGGGCAAAGTCGACAACGCAGGCGGTTCGTTTGAAGCCAATGCCCGGCTGCGCTGCGATGCGCTCACCGGTGAAGACAAGGTCGCCTGCGAAGTACGCGTGATGGGATTTGGCAATCCCCAAGGCAGCGTAGCGGGCGGTGGCGTCCTCCGGGAAATCGAAACCGTGACCACCCCAGCGGATGGCTCGACTGTCCGGGTGCAGCCGCAAACCAGTTCCGATACGATTTTGGTGATTCCAGGCGCACGGCAATAGCGCGCTCATCGCCACAGAATCTGCTTAAAACTCCGCTTTGCGGGCGTGACGAACGCCACAGATGGAGCTATGCAGAGGAGGCCGTCAAGACCATCTTGACGGCCTTTTTTTGCGTGCTCGCTGCCCTGACGTGGCGGGACTGGACCGATCGCGCACCCCTAAAAAATCAGACTTTTTAGCTTCTAGCCAACGATTTAGATACGTTTAGTGCTACATAAATCATAGCTGTTTAGCCGAACGAGGGTTCCATGCCCGACAGGTCCTGAACGCATCCAAAGGGAGGGACAAGCTAGCGTCCGACAGACGTTCCGTGCGCAAAACCTCTACGATCAGGGTTTGCCCTTATTCGGAGTTTGACATGCCCAAAGCACTTGGCTACGCCGCGACATCCCCCACCACAGCGCTGGCCCCCTTCTCATTCGAACGCCGCGCCACGGGCCGGCTGGATGTTGCCATCGATATCCTCCATTGCGGCGTCTGCCACTCCGACCTGCATACCGCGCGGGGCGAATGGGAGGGCACGCTTTATCCCAGTGTCCCGGGCCACGAAATTGTCGGGCGCGTCACCGCTGTGGGTGATCTGGTGACAAAGTTCAAGGTCGGCGATACGGTTGGTGTGGGTTGTATGGTGGACAGCTGTCAGCACTGCGCGCCCTGCGGCCAAGGACTGGAACAGTACTGTGACAACGGTTTTACAGGCACCTACAACGGCCCCGAGCAGGGTACCGGTGCGAATACCTACGGCGGTTATTCCAGCCATATCGTGGTTCGCGAAGCGTTTGTACTGCGTATTTCGCACGAGTTGAAAGACCTTGCTGCTGTCGCGCCACTGCTGTGCGCAGGCATTACGACCTATTCACCGCTGCGTCAGTGGCAAATCGGTCCGGCCCACAAGGTCGGAATTGTTGGACTGGGCGGACTCGGCCATATGGGCGTCAAGATCGCAGCGGCGTTAGGCGCGCATGTGGTGTTGTTCACCACCTCGGACAACAAACGAGAAGATGCCCTGCGCATGGGCGCCAAAGAAGTGGTGGTGTCAAACAACGAGACCGATATGGCGGCCCATGCCGGCAGCTTTGACTTCATCTTGAATACCGTGGCGGCACCGCACAACCTCGATGCGTTTTTGCAGCTTCTTAAACTCGACGGCACCATGACGCTGGTCGGTGCGCCCGCTAGTCCACATCCCTCACCCGGCGTCTTCAATCTGATCATGAAGCGCCGGCGCTTGGCCGGTTCCCTGATTGGCGGCATTCGGGAAACACAGGACATGCTGGATTTCTGTGCGCAGCACGGCATCGTTTCGGATATCGAATCGATTCGTATGGATGAGATCGAATCAGCCTACGAACGCATGCTCAGGAGCGACGTCAAATACCGCTTTGTGGTGGACATGGCGACGCTAACGGAAAAGGCTTGAGGCTCACCCTAGCCGAACCCCTCAGCGCTCCCCGTTGGTTAAGGTGGCCGCTGGCGATAATCAGGTCATGACCGCCCCGAGCTCCACTTGACCTACCTGGTTGCCGTTCGGGCCTTGTGTGACTTCACGGCCAAGCATGGCGATCTCGACCTGCGGTTCACGCCCGCGCCTTCGGCAAAAGAAGGCATGGCGGGTCATGCGCTGGTGTCGTCCCGGCGCGGCGAGAACTACCAGGCTGAAGTCAGCCTTGCCGGTGACTACAAAACCCTTCGGGTACGGGGTCGGGCCGATGGTTATGACCGGGCAACCAATCAACTCGAAGAAGTCAAAACATTCAGGGGCGATCTGCATGCCATGCCAGAGAACCAGCGTACCCTGCATTGGGCACAGCTGAAAATTTATGGCTGGTTGCTGTGCCAGGAAAATGGCCTGAATGAAATCAATCTGACACTGGTGTATTTTGATATCGCCAGCTTGCAAGAAACGCCATTGACCGAGTCCTTCACAGCGGCGTCATTGAAGTCTTATTTTGAGCAGCTGTGCGAACGCTTTTTGGCGTGGGCAGAAAGCGAATCGGCACACCGAAGCGCGCGCGATGCTGCACTCGACGCCTTGACCTTTCCCCATGCTGCATTCCGGCACGGCCAGCGCGAGCTGGCTGAGGCGATCTACAAAACCACGTTGGCGGGGAAGTGTCTGCTGGCACAAGCGCCTACCGGAATTGGCAAGACTGTCGGCACCTTGTTTCCCATGCTCAAGGCGGCGCCCAAGCAGCGTCTTGACAAGCTTTTTTTTCTGGCGGCGAAAACGCCAGGCCGTAGACTGGCGATGGATGCGCTGGATCTGATCACGACAAAGGTTGCGCCAGCAGGCTCGCGTTTTCCGCTGAGGGTGCTGGAACTGGTTGCCCGCGACAAGGCCTGCGAACACCTTGACAAGGCCTGCCACGGCGACTCGTGCCCCCTGGCCAGGGGCTTTTACGACCGCCTGCCGAAGGCACGCAGTGCAGCCATCGGCGCAGCGTCCAGCGGCAGCAAGCTGGACAAGGCTGCCCTGCGGCAGATCGCACTTTCGCATCAGGTCTGCCCCTACTATCTGAGCCAGGAGCTGGCGATCTGGGCAGATGTGGTGGTCGGCGACTACAACTATTACTTCGACTCCAGCGCGCTGCTGTACAACCTGACGGTCAGTCGCCAGTGGCGGGTAAGTGTGCTGGTGGATGAAGCCCATAACATGATCGAGCGGGCGCGCAGCATGTACTCTGCCAAGCTGGACCAGTCCCAACTGCAGGCGGTCCATGCCACGGCGCCCAAAGCGATACGCCGCGCGCTTGATCGGTTGAATCGCGCTTTCCACGAGCTACATCAGACTCAGCTTGATGCCTACCAGGTACGCGATGAGCTACCCGCAAATTTTCTGAAGGCGTTGCAGCAGGCTGTCACCGTCATCACGGACTTTATGCTGGCGAACCCGACCCGGATGGACGGCGAAGTGCAGGCTTTTTATTTTGAAGCCCTGCATTTTTCGCGTCTCGCGGACAGCTTCGGTCCGCACTCGTATTTCGACCTGACCCTGAACGACGCACAGTCGGAGCGCAGTCTGTTGCCAGGCGCCCACGACAGCGCCACACTCCGCATCCGCAATGTGGTGCCCGCGCCATTCCTGACGCAGCGTATCAGGGCAGCGAACTCAGTTGTGCTGTTTTCAGCGACCCTGAGTCCGCCGCATTTTTACCGCGAGATGCTGGGCTTTACGCCAGCGACGGCCTGGATGAACGTGCAGTCGCCGTTTACAAATGACCAGCTGGATGTTGTGGCGCTGAGCAACCTGTCCACCCGCTTCCAACACCGGGACCAGTCGCTTCACCCCATGGCCGAGCTGATCGCGAGCCAGTACGAAAAAGCACCAGGCAACTACCTGGCTTTTTTGAGCAGCTACGATTATTTGGACAAGCTTTGCCAACTGTTCAAGGCGCGCTTCCCCCACATCACGGTGTGGGAGCAAAAGCGCCAAATGGACGAAGCCGGGCGCGAGCAGTTTGTGGCCCAGTTCACAGCCACGTCTAAGGGTGTGGGCTTTGCGGTGCTGGGTGGCGCCTTTGCAGAGGGCATCGACTTACCTGGCAAGCGTCTGATTGGGGCATTCATCGCTACGCTGGGTTTGCCGCAGGTCAATCCGGTCAATGAGGAAATCAAAAAGCGAGTGGGCGCTTATTTTGAGGACGGTGAGGGCAACCGGGCATCCGACGCCCAACGCGGTTACCGCTATACCTACCTCTACCCGGGCCTGCAAAAAGTGGTCCAGGCAGCGGGGCGGGTGATTCGCACCCAGGGTGATGAAGGTGTGATTTACCTGATGGACGACCGCTTTACCCGGCCAGAGGTATTGCAGTGGATGCCAGGATGGTGGAAAGTGCGACAACTCCCCACCACCAGCTTGCTGCGTTCACCAGTTACGCGCAGGGCTGCAGTAGCGCAGCCACCCTCTCTGTGACCGCCCGAGCTTTAATGTCGGAGTTTGGTGATGTTGGACGACGTGCAGTAATCAAACAACAGTTCCAGCTCGTTCGACTTGTCAAACACCGCATCGGCACCGAGCTCGGCGCACCGTCGACGGATTTCGGTTGTGGCGTAATTGGTGAGAACCACCAATTTTTGATGACGCAAGCGGTTCTGACAGCCCTTGACAACACCCAATCCAGATCCTTCTCTTAAAAACAAATCGACTATGGCGAGCTGCCACTCGCCGAGGTGATCGCCAAGCCACAGACTTGCCTCCCGTTCGGTCTCTGCATAACCGATCACATGTACGGGCGCGATTTCTTCTAACGTCGAAATCAGGTTATCGCGAATCGTGGCGCTGTCTTCAACGATATAGGTCATCAGTGACATGAAGCGGCAGAGTAATTAACTGTAGTGATGGCGAAGTCCCAAAATAACATAGCGTACCCTGCAATGCGTAGCTTGAGCGCGGGCACCCCTGTAGGAGAACGGCCTGTACACAAAGAAACATCATGACCGGCCAGTCGTGAAATCGCTGGCCTGAACGCGCTAGACTTTGAGACTTCCCTCAACCCTCTGGCTCAATCTATGACCGCACTCGTCAAACGCAGCATCGTCGCGACCCTTATTCCCGCAGCGCTGGCATGGGCCGCCGCCTGCCAGGCGCAGTCTGACCCAGCCGCTACGGCGGCCGCGAAAGAGACAGGCGCAGTGGTCACCAAATCGGGGCTGGTGTACCGCTCCTTGAAAGACGGCACCGGCCCTCAGCCCGCCGCTACCGACAGGGTGAGGGTCCACTACAAAGGCACCTTTCCCGATGGGCGCGAGTTCGACAGTTCCTACAAGCGCAGCGAGCCGACCGAATTTCCCCTCAGCCGGGTGATTCCCTGCTGGACTGAAGGCGTGCAACTGATGAAGGCGGGCGGCAAGGCCAAACTGACCTGCCCGGCATCGATCGCCTATGGCGAGCGCGGCGCGGGCGGCGTCATTCCCCCCAATGCCACCCTTCAATTTGAAATTGAGCTGCTGGCCATCAACAGCAGGTAAGTTTGTGCGTTCTAGTGCGGGCTGGCGCCTAGCCTCATCTGTCTGGACCTGAAGCCTGCCAGCCACCGCCTAGCGATTGAATCAAGGCGACTGCCGTGATTTGACGGTCAGCCGTGGCCTGTACCAGCGCCCGGCGGGCGTTCAATGCAGTCACCTGCGCCGCAATGACCTCGCTGTACCCCACTTGACCGCCGCGGTAGCGGTTAAAAACCTGCTGCTCTACCTGGTCAGCTGCGCCAGAGGCTTGCCGGCGTAACTCCTGCTGGGTCCGAAGCACTCGGGTTGCAGCCAGCTGGTCTTCAACGCCCTGGAAGGCCGCGAGAACAATTTGGCGATAGCGCGCGACGGACTGCTCATGGCCCGCCTGTGCGCCATCCACGCGGGCGCCCGTCGCACCGGCATTGAACAGCACCTGGGCAGCTGACAGCCCAAACGACCAGACACTGCTGGAGACCATGAACAAATCTGCCACCCGGCTCGCACCGCTACCGGCCGATGCCGTCAGGCTAAAGCTGGGGTAATAAGCACTGCGGGCGATACCGATCTGTTCGTTGGCCAGAGCAACCCGTCGCTCTGCGGCAGCAATGTCTGGACGACGCTGCAGCAGAGTTGACGGCAACGCTGGCGGCAGCTCGGGCACCACGGGTGTCCATGCCGTGGCCGGTATCAGCGTGAAATTGCCTGGTGCCTCGCCTACCAATACCGCAATGGCATGTTCAAGTTGGGCGCGCTGTCGCTGCAAGCCCGCTTCATCGGCTTGCGCGTTGGCCAGTTGGGTTTGGGCTTGCAGCAGGTCGGTTTTGCCGCCAATGCCCGCCGCATACCGGTTTTGGGTGATCTCCAGCGCCCGCGTGTAACCCACGATGGTGTTTTGGAGCAGCAGGCGCTGCGCATCGGTCTGACGCAAGGACAGGTAATTGCTGGCCAACTCGCCCTGAGCTGACAGGCGGGCCGATGCCAGGTCTGCCGC
The DNA here is from genome assembly GCA_031360565.1 of Polaromonas sp. Classification (GTDB taxonomy): domain Bacteria; phylum Pseudomonadota; class Gammaproteobacteria; order Burkholderiales; family Burkholderiaceae_C; genus Polaromonas. Next base: position 4,353 of record JANMBW010000402.1, on the reverse strand, counting down.
ACTGGCTTGCGCACCCGCGCTGGCACCTTCAGCAGCCCGTCCCAGGCGGCCCCAAATATCTGGCTCCCAGTTGCCGCCTATGCCGAGCTGGTAATTGCTGCCGGTACGGCCTGCTGCTCCGGTCGAAAGATTGCCACCGCTTCTGGCGCGCGACGCGCCGCCTTCCAAAGTGACGCTAGGAAACAGTGCGGCGCGTCGCTCGCGTATCAGCGCTCTGGCCTGGGCGTAAGCAGCGACCGCCGCCGCCACGTTTTGATTGGAGACCTCCACACGCGCCGCGAGCTGATCCAGCACCGGATCACCAAACAACTGCCACCAAGGCCCTCGCTCCAGGGCATCCGCTGGAGCAGCCGCTACCCAGCCTTCAGCCTCTTTGAAAGCGGCGACCGCCGGGGGTGCCGGACGTCGGTAGTCAGGGCCAACCGCACAGGATGCAGCCAGCAGCGACAGCAGGCAAACCGCCATCAGCCGATTGGGAAAGTGAAGGGACACGGCAATTTTCATTGGGCTTGTTGCGTCGCAAAAGCAGATGCCTGGTCTGACTGATGGCCCAATGCCTTCTCAGATGGGCTACGGTGTCGCAGTTTATCCATCAATACGTATACCACCGGAGTGGTGAGCAGCGTCAGCAACTGGCTGGCAACCAGGCCGCCAATAATGGAAATACCCAGCGGACGGCGCAGTTCGGCCCCCTCACCAAACCCAATCGCCAAGGGCAATGCCCCGAGAATCGCGGCCAGTGTGGTCATCAGGATGGGCCTAAAACGCAGCAGGCAGGCCTCACGTACCGCATCGACCGCGCTCAAACCGCGCACGCGTTCAGCTTCAATTGCAAAATCAATGATCAAAATCGCATTTTTCTTGACGATACCGATGAGAAGAAAAATGCCAATCAGTGCAATGATGGAAAAGTCGAGCTTGAAAAGCAGGAGCGCCAAAACCGCGCCCACGCCTGCCGAGGGTAGTGTCGACAGCACAGTTATGGGATGCACGAGGCTCTCATAGAGAATTCCCAGCACGATGTAGGTCACCACCAGCGCAGCCAGGATGAGCAAGGGTTGCTGACTTTGCGACTCCTGCGCGGTACGGGCAGTGCCCTGAAAACTACCCCGCACATTATTCGGCATGCCAATGTCGGCCTCCGCCTGTTTGACAGCTGCCTGTCCATCGCTCAGCGTCATGCCGTCGGCCAGGTTGTAAGACACGGTAGTCGCTAGTTCGCCATCCTGGTGGCTCACCGATGCGGCTTTGGCGTTTTCAGAAAATCGCGCAATGGCGGACAGTGGCACCAGCGTGCCGCCGGACGCGCTCAAGGCCTGACCGGTTGAAGGGTCACGCAGGGCGGGATTAACGACAGCGGCTGCGGGCAGTGCTCCGGTCGCTGGCACTGACTCGCTCATGCCCCTTGCAGGAACATAAATATCTTGGAGCGCTTGCGGGCTCTGCCGGAAGCGCGGCGCCACTTCCATGACGACTTTGTATTGGTTCAGATCGCTGTAGATAGTGGCCACCTGACGCTGTCCAAAGCCGTTGTACAAGGCATTGTCAATATCCCGGGCGCTGACGCCCAAACGCGCCGCGCTGTCTTTGTCAACAGTAACCATGGTTTCTACGCCGTTGTCTTGCTGGTCGGTATCGACATCGGTCAGGGCGCTCTGCAGCTTCATCTGCTCGGCCAGCCGAGTCGCCCACTTGCGCAGGTCGGCGATGTTGTCGCTCTTAAGGGTGTACTGGTAGCTTGAATTGCTCGGGCGACCGCCGCCCCGCAAATCCTGTACCGGATTCAAAAACAGACTGACACCGGTGACCCTGGCCAACTGGGGCCGCAGACGCGCAATCACCGCTTGGCCTGCATCGGTTCGTTGACTTACCGGCTTGAGGTTTATGAACAGGAAGCCACCCCCAGCACGGCCACCCCCGGTAAAACCGACTACCGTTTCGACTGCCGGGTCAGAACGAATGATGTCAACCAGCTGTTTGAGTTTGCCTTGCATGGCCTGAAAGGAAATGCTCTGGTCAGCGCGCAGGCCACCGTTGATCTGGCCGGTGTCCTGCTGCGGAAAAAACCCCTTGGGTGCGGCGATATAAAGATAAACATTCAGGCCCACGACAGCGAGCAGGATCAGCATCACCAGCAGCTTGCTCGCCAGTGCCCAGTCCAGACTGATTTCATAACTGCGATGCAGCCGTCTGAAACCATTTTCAAACCAGCGTGGAATGAAAGCAAAACGACCCGCTTGCTTGTCACCGGCAAGCGTCGGTTTGAGTAGCCAGGCGCACATCATCGGCGTGGTGGTCAGCGATATCACCAAGGAAATCAAGACCGCGACAGACAGGGTGACAGCAAACTCTCGAAACAGCCGTCCGGTCTGCCCGGCCATGAACAGCAGCGGGATGAATACCGCTACCAGTGAAATACTGATGGAAAGCACGGTGAAGCCAACTTCTCGCGCCCCCAGCAGCGCAGCCGTGAAGCGGTCCATGCCCGCTTCAATATGTCGGCTGGTGTTTTCCAGAACCACGATGGCATCGTCCACCACGAAGCCTGTGGCCACCGTCAACGCCATGAGGCTCAAGTTATTCAGGCTAAACCCCAGTAAGTACATCACCGCAAAGGTACCCAACAGGGACACCACCGTAGCCACGGTGGGAATCAGCGTGGCACGAGCGCTGCGCAAAAATGCACTCACGACCAGCACCACCAGCCCAATGGAAATCAGCAGCGTCAGCTCAATCTCGCGCAGGGACGAACGTATCGAGTTGGTGCTGTCTGAGGCCACCGACAGGCGCACGTCCTGCGGAAGCTGGGCTTGCAATTCCGGCAGCAGCGCACGCACACCGTCAACGGTATCAATGACATTGGCTCCCGGCTGGCGTGTTACCAACACGATGACAGCCGGAGTGCCATTGAAGAGCCCCAGGGTATTGGTGTTTTCAACGCCATCGACGACCTCCGCGACATCCGTCAGCCGGATCGCCGCCCCGTTGCGCCAGGCAATAACCAGCTCCCGATAATCCGCTGCCTTGCGGCCTCCCGAGGCGGTGCTGGCGCCGGAGTAAAGCTGCAGGCGCAGGCCATTTCCTTCAATCGCCCCCTTGGGCCGATGCGCGTTGGATGCCTGTAGCGTTGCCCGCACATCCTCCATGCTGACGCCATATCGATTCAGGGCGTAGGGATTCAGTTCTACACGCACCGCCGGCAGTGAGCCACCGCCAAGTTCCACATCACCGACGCCCTGAACTTGCGCAATTTTTTGCTGCAGCAAATTCGACACTTCGTCGTAAATTTGTCCAGGCGGTCGGGTTTGCGAGGTCAGCGCCAGAATGATCACTGGCGCATCGGCCGGATTGGCCTTGCGGTAGGTCGGATTGCTGCGCAGCGTGGCCGGCAAGTCAGCGCGCGAGGCATTGATGGCCGCCTGAACTTCTCGCGCTGCCGCGTCAATCTTGCGATTCAGGTCAAACTGCAGGCTGATACGACTTGAGCCATTGCTGCTGGAAGACGTCATTTCGTTAACGCCCGAAATCACACCGAGCCGTCGCTCAAGCGGCGTCGCCACACTCGACGCCATGGTGTCAGGGCTGGCACCCGGCAAAGCAGCACTGACGGTGATGGTCGGGAAGTCCACCCGCGGAAGCGGCGAGACCGGAAGTGCAAAAAATGCGCCAACGCCGGCCAAGGCCAACCCGACGGTGAGTAATACCGTGCCAACCGGTCTGCGAACAAACGGTTCGGAGAGGTTCACGCCGCAATCTCCCGCGCACGGACGCGACCGAATCTCTGTCCGATTCGGTCAAACGCCAGATAAATCACCGGCGTCGTGAACAAGGTCAACACCTGACTCACAATCAGGCCGCCAAAAATAGCCAAGCCGAGCGGTCGTCGAAGCTCCGCACCTTCGCCCCAGCCCAGCATCAGTGGCAGAGCTGCAAACAGCGCAGCCAGTGTGGTCATCAGAATGGGGCGAAAGCGCAGCAGGGCCGCCTGATGAATCGCCTCTTGTGCCGACTTGCCCTGGAAGCGCTCGGCATCGATGGCAAAGTCAATCATCATGATGGCGTTCTTTTTGACAATGCCGATTAGCAGGATGATGCCAATGATGCCAATCACGCCAAGATCGGAACCGCTGATCATCAGTGCCAACAGGGCACCCACGCCGGCCGAAGGCAACGTCGACAAAATCGTCAGGGGATGGATGTAGCTCTCATACAGCACACCCAGCACGATGTAGACGCAGACCACCGCCGCCAGAATCAGCCACAGCTGGTTCGTCAGTGACACCTGGAAGGCACCGGCGGCGCCGAGGAATGTCATGCTGACCGCAGAGGGTAGTCCAATGTCTCTGGCGGCCT
>JANMBW010000232.1:0-4433 GCA_031360565.1 Polaromonas sp. | reverse complement strand
GGACGTGGCGGCGCGCGGGCTGGACATCAACCAGCTTGAAATGGTCATCAATGTTGATGTCACGCCTGACGCAGAAGTGCATATTCACCGTATTGGCCGTACTGGCCGGGCCGACGAAGAAGGCTGGGCCATCAGCCTGGTCAGCATGGACGAGATGGGTTACGTCGGCAAAATCGAGCAGCTGCAAAAAACCGAATCGCCATGGCACAAGCTGTCAGAGCTGACATCTGCCAGCGATGACCCTCTGCTGCCCCCCATGGTCACGCTGCAAATCGTCGGCGGCCGCAAGGAAAAAATTCGCGCAGGCGATGTGCTGGGCGCACTCACGGGAGAAGCCGGCTTTACCCGCGAGCAGGTGGGCAAAATCAATGTGAACGAGTTTTCGACCTATGTGGCGGTGGACCGTGCCATCGCCGCCGAGGCGCAGCAAAAACTTTCAGCGGGCAAGGTGAAGGGCAAGAGCGTCAAAGTGAGGTTCATGGATGAGACTTGAGCGTTTCAGTCTTTGTGTCAGGACCGAGAGTGCCGGCCTGCCCTTGATTACTGAGTAAAAACGGCGGTGGCCCAATATCCGCTTATTTCGTTTACTATGAAAATAGTAGCAAATCAGGAAGGCTGAAAAATCTTTTGACATCAACGACATCAACGACATCAACGATAGCAAGCCGTGGCGGTCTGGCCGTGGTGATTGGCGCTGGTGGCGGGCTCGGAGCCGCCCTGCTGGGCAAGCTGGAGCGTGATGGCGCTTATGCAAAGGTGCTCGGGCTCGGTCGCCGCACTGCCACGCGGCTTGACTACCTCGATGAAGCCAGTATTGCCCAGGCTGCGCGAGTGGTTACTGATCTCTGCACGCAGAGCGAATCCGACCTTCGCATGCTGTTGGTGGCTACCGGGTTTTTGCACGGCGATGCGGGTCAGCCAGAGCGCAGCTGGCGCCACCTTGACGCGGGGTACCTGCAGCATGTTTTTTTAGTCAATGCGATCGGTCCGGCATTGGTGCTGAAGCACTTTTTCCCGCTTTTGCCGCAGCAGGGCCGGTGCATTGCCGGTTTTATTTCTGCAAAGGTTGGGAGCATCGGAGACAACGCCTTGGGCGGCTGGTACGGCTACCGGGCCTCCAAAGCGGCTCTCAATCAGCTGGTGAAAACCGCTTCCATCGAACTTGCGCGGCGCAATCGGGAAAGCATCTGCGTGGCGCTGCATCCGGGAACTGTTGCAACCGCCCTGAGCGAGCCGTTCGCAAAGACCGGGCTGCGAATCCGTTCGCCCGAGGTGGCCGCCGATGAGGTTATTGCGGTGTTGGCAGGATTGGAGCCAGTTCACACCGGCTCGCTGGTGGACCATCAGGGCAACATACTGCTCTTTTGAGTTTGATGCATCTTTTCGTCAAACCTCAGCAGTTTCCTCATCCCGACATTATTATTTACACGTGAAACCCTTCAGGCTCAAGATACATGAACCTGAGGGAGCGGTGCTTATGGGTTCCACCAGTTGCCGGAGACTACGATCAGGCTGAGCAGCTGCAGTTCTGTTTCATAGTAGCCGCGGGCTGCGTTGGAGCTCGAATAGGTCCACAGACTGTTCAAGAAAGGCTGAAACCGCACGTCGACCATTGCCCCTGCGGTGGCCGGTCCGATAAAGGCCGGTGCAGCGTAGCTGGACAACCCCGTGCCATCGAGCTTGTAGCCGGCTTGGAACTTAGAGGGATCGCCCCCGGTCGCATTGTTAAAGAACTCCACCATCTTCGCGGTGATATCCTTGGAGCGGACGTCTCCAGAGGTCACGTAATCCGAAGCTAGGCGCCATGGCAGGCGGCACGCGTTCCAGTAGTAAAAGCCCTCGTTGGCGTTGCCTTCCACTACATAACCCGGCGATGGCGCCGGGCTACTGGTACTGCCGTCAATGATGAAGTCGGGAATCAGACCGGTCGAGGGTGAATAGATAGACTGCATCGTACTGAGCAGCGAAAAGGCTTTGTCGGTCGCCATATCCCAGAAGCTGTCCCCCGTTGCACGGCGAAAGGCCTTGAAGTGGGTGATCATGTAATCGGAAGTGCGGGAGTGACTGCCGTTAGCATTGCCTTTTGTGCGTCCATCGGGTGCCATGTTAAATGCCTTCATGGCGGCGATGGTTGCCAGCGCTTCGGCCTTGTAGTTGACCGCGCCCGCAGAGCCCCACTGCCTGTCGGCCATCAAGAGAGCCATCGCAATGTCGAGGTCGCCGTCCATGGCATTCCAGCCGTCACCGCCGCTGGAGCAGTCGGCATTGATACGCCAGTCCATTAGGGCCGGGTAGCCGGTGCTAGAGGCCGGGTGGCTGCGAACCACGCGAAATAGTCCGTCAAACAGATCTTTAGCCTGGCCGTCATAACCGGCCATCAGAACAGTTAGCAGCATCCCGTAGCCCGCGCCTTCTGAGACGGTGGCGTAGCTGGCGTTGAAGTTGACGACATAGCCGCCGCACTTGCTTTGCACGCTGGTTTTCCAGTAGTCGTACTGGGTGCGGATGAGCGCATCTTGCGAGGCCTGGGTTGCCACCGACGGGGTGATGCCGGCCACATAGGGAGTTCTATGGGAAGCAAACGGGTAGGCAATACCAGCCACGGCCGAAGTCGTCGTTGGAAATGTACTGGTCGTTGACGCTACGGTCGTGGTTGTCGTTGCGCTGGTGGTGGAAGCAATCGCCTTCGGGTTGCGCGCCCGATAGATTGCAGCGTCTGCGGATTCAACAGCGGCGGGATCTCCGCCACCGCCACCGCCGCCACAGGCCGACAAAACCAATACGCCGGCCAGTACGGTGGCCGCATAGGAAAAATGATGGGTTTGCATAAACACCTGTTGAAATGGAAGTGGGTCGTACTGTGCCGCGACCCCCTGCCTAACCATTCCTGTGTGTGTTGGCACACACAATTCGTAGGAATCGGCTGACTCGGGTTAGGGATTCCCGAAATTCCAAACAGGGCTCGCTGTAGGAGCCCATAACGGCTGCATTTCCACCGTCAGCAAGCTAATCGTGCCTGTAAACGCTCACTTTCTGGCTAAAAAAGGAGCAAAGTGAAAGGGCGTTTCTGTAGGAGGTTTCCTACTGTATGGGACCCTTAACATGCCATGGTTCACCCTTATCTGGTGAAACAGCCGCTGCGCTGTTTTGAAAACCAATCCATGCTGCGAGGCCATGCCGCTCCAAATTGATGAGCAGCGAAAAATCAGGCGCTTTCAAACCCAGGCCGACCTTTCATGGCTTCAAGCCAGCCTGATTGCCCCTGATGAAAGGTTACTGCGCGTGTTGATTTGCAAGATATCTAAACGAAGCGGTAACATTTAATTGCAAAGTCAGCAAGTGAGCGGCTATTTAACGGCGAACAAATTAGCCATCGAATGGACGACTTTGCTTCGGCGATTGCCTGTCCCACAGCAACACCCACGTTGCGGGCGCAAAATGCAGAGTCCTGTTCATGTAAGAAAGAGACCCATGCTGCACTGGCTACCACGCATCCAAAAATTGAAGGGCGTTTTCGGCAGATCCAGGTGTTGTTGTCGCGCCAAATTGCCACTTTATCGGGTGATGAACAGGGTTCGCGGCAGTTTTAGGGATTCCACCAGTTGCCAGAGGCAACTATGAGGCTGAGCAACTGCAGCTCAGTTTCATAGTAGCCACGGGCTGGATTGGCACTCGAATAGGACCAAAGCTTGTTTAAAAATCGTTGAAATCGGATGTCTACCAAAGCCCCTGCGGTGACCGGGCCGATAAAAGCAGGCGCCGCATAGTTGGACAGAGGCGTGCCATCGAGCTTATAGCCAGCGGTAATGAGTGAGGGATCACCTTTGCTGGAACGGTAAAAAAACTCAATCATCCTGGTAGTGATCACTTTGGAGCGGACATCGCCCGAGGTAACGTAATCCGAAGCCAGCCGCCAGGGCAGCCGGCATGCGTTCCAGTAGTAATACCCCTCGTTAGGGTTGCCATCGGCAACATAACCAGGCGATGGGGTGGGAGACTTGGTGTGGGTTTGGACGATGAAATCGGGTATCAGGCCGGTTTCGCGGGAAAATCTGGTCTGCATCAAATCAAGCAGCTTGAACCCCTTGTCGCTGGCTCGGTCCCAGAACGGATCTCCGGTCGCGCGTCGGAATGCCTTGAAGTGGGTGATCATGTAGTCTGAAGTACGGGTGTTGTTACCGTTGGGCAGCCCTTTGGTATAGCCGTCGCTACTCATGTTGTATGTCTTGAGGGCCGCGATCGTGCGGAGTGCCTCGGCCTTGTAATTGACCATGCCTGAAGATCCCCATTGCCTGTCCGCCATCAGAAGGGCCATGGCAATGTCGAGATCGCCGTCCATGGCGTTCCATCCTTCGCCGCCCCCGGAGCAGTCGGACTTCACCCGCCAGTCCATCAACGCCGGGTGGCCGGTGCTTTGAGCTGGATGGCTGCGG
>JANMBW010000334.1:0-3153 GCA_031360565.1 Polaromonas sp. | reverse complement strand
GCCACGCAAGACCTGATGCTTGCGGTGAATGCCTCCATCACGCTCAAGCGCCCGCTGCTGGTCAAGGGTGAGCCGGGCACCGGCAAAACGATGCTGGCCGAAGAGGTGGCGCAGGCACTCGATATGCCGCTGCTGCAGTGGCACATCAAGTCGACCACCAAGGCCCAGCAGGGGCTTTACGAATACGACGCCGTGTCCCGACTGCGCGACTCCCAGCTTTCCAGCGTTGATGGCGGCGAGAAAGTGAGGGACATCCACAACTACATCGTCAAGGGCGTGCTGTGGCAGGCTTTTACCGCAGAACAGCCCGTCGCACTGCTGATCGACGAAATCGACAAGGCCGACATCGAGTTTCCGAATGACCTGCTGCGCGAGATCGACCGCATGGAGTTCTATGTTTATGAGACGCGTGAACTGATCAAGGCCAAGCACCGGCCACTGGTGTTCATCACGTCCAACAACGAAAAAGAACTGCCCGACGCCTTCCTGCGCCGCTGCTTTTTTCACTACATCAAGTTTCCCGACGCCGACACGATGCAGCAAATTGTTGACGTGCATTTTCCGGGATTGAAAAAGGAACTGCTCTCGGCTGCGATGAAGACTTTTTACGAGGTGCGCAACCTGCCCGGTCTCAAGAAGAAACCCTCGACCAGTGAATTACTGGACTGGCTCAAACTTTTGGTGGCAGAGGACATTCCGCTCGACGTCCTGCAAAGCAAAGACGACAAGGTCACGGTTCCGCCGCTGGTAGGCGCCCTGCTGAAAAATGAACAAGACGTCACTCTGTTTGAGAAGCTGGTGTTCATGCAGCGCAACAACCGTTAAGCCCTCTTTTTTCAAAGAACTGAAAACGAACGAGTTATGAATCAACGCTCACTGCTTGTAGAAGGTCTGTCCGATGCCGTGGGTTTTGTGGTCGGCGCTTTGCTGGGCGCAGGCATCGGCAAGCTGTTGGGGTTCAATATTTTTGACGCCGGCTACAGCAACAGCAGCATTTTCGGGATCGTATTGGTTGGTCTGGGCGGCGGACTTGGCCTGCAACTGGCACGTCGCTGGAGAAATCGGCAGAAGGCTGAATCCGTCAACCCCGAGAAGTAGCCATGGCTTTTGTAGAACCAGTCACGCTGGCAAGCCGTGGCATTGTTTTGTTGCCATTGGCGCTGGCGCATGAAACTGGCTTGAAGGCGGCAGCTGCCGATGGTCAATTGTGGCGCCTGCGCGTCACCTCCGTTCCCGAGCCAGAACAGACCCGGGCCTACATCGAACACGCGCTCACCATGCGGGAAGCAGGTGAGCGCTTTGCATTTGTCGTCACGCTTGAAGAAAGCGGAGAAGTCATAGGCACCAGCAGCTTTCATGACATAGTGCCCGCAGTCAAACGCCTGGAGATTGGCTGGACTTGGTATGCCCATCGATTTCAACGCACCCACGTCAACCGCACAAGCAAACTGCTGCTCATGTCGCACGCGTTTGAAACATTGGGCTGCAAGGTGGTGGGCTGGCGCACCGACAACTTCAATTTTGCATCTCAGCTTGCGATTGAGCGGCTTGGCGCAAAAAAGGACGGTGTGCTTCGCGGTCATGCTTTGCGGCGCGACGGCACGATACGTGATACGGTGATGTACAGCATGCGTGCCGGTGAATGGCCAGAAGCCAAGGCGCAATTGCTGGACCTGCTGGACAAGCCACGAACCTGATCGCCCGCCCATGCTGATCGATTTCTTCTACACCTTGCGTTCTGCAAAACTGCCGGTATCGGTGAAGGAATACCTGATGCTGCTCGAAGCGCTCCAGGTGGGTGTGGTCGGTCCCCACAGCGGGACGTCCGACGGAGGTCTGGAGGGGCAAGTCGGCGAAGGCGCCTACAAAATCGACGACTTCTATTACCTGAGCCGCACGATACTGGTCAAGGACGAAAAGCACTATGACAAGTTTGACCGCGCTTTTGCGGCCTACTTCAAAGGCGTCGAGAACATCGCCGATTTCACCCGGGACATTCCGCTCGAGTGGTTGCGTAAAAACCTTGAACTGCAGCTCAGCCCCGAAGAAAAAGCCAAGATAGAAAAAATGGGCTGGGACGAGCTCATGGAAACGCTCAAAAAGCGTTTTGAAGAGCAAAAAGAACGTCACGAAGGCGGCAGCAAATGGATAGGTACCGGTGGCACCTCACCGTTTGGGGCCAATGGTTACAACCCTCAGGGTATTCGCATTGGACAAGAAAAAGGCCGCAACAAGAGCGCGCTTAAAGTATGGGATCAGCGCGCCTACAAGGACTACGACGACACCCAGGAGCTGGGCACCCGCAACATCAAGGTCGCGCTCCGTCGCCTGCGCAAGTTTGCGCGCCTGGGCAATGTGGAAGAGCTCGACTTGGCGGACACCATCCACTCCACCGCAGCCAATGCGGGCTGGCTCGACATCAAGATGGTGCCGGAGCGCCACAACAACGTGAAGGTGCTGTTGCTGATGGATGTGGGCGGCACCATGGACGAACACATTCATCGCGTCGAAGAAATGTTCTCTGCAGTCAAGGCCGAGTTCAAGCACCTGGAGTTTTATTATTTCCACAATTGCGTCTATGACTTCATGTGGAAGAACAACCGACGCCGCTTCAGCGAAAAATTCGCCACCTGGGACATCATCCGCAAGTACAACAAGGACTACAAGCTGATCTTCGTGGGAGATGCCACCATGAGTCCCTACGAAATTTTGCAACCCGGCGGCAGTGTGGAATACAACAATGAAGAAGCCGGTGCCGAATGGATGCAGCGGCTCACGCATGCATTTCCAAAATTTGCGTGGATCAACCCGGAGCCACAAGGTATCTGGCAGTACCGCCAGAGCATCAGCGTCATGCAGCAACTGGTGAGTCAGCGCATGTACCCTTTAACGCTCAAGGGGCTGGAAGACGCAATGCGCATGTTGAGCAAGTAGCGCGAGCCTTAGAACCGGCCTGCCGGAGCCAGCGCATACAATCCCCGGTCCATGCCGCGCCCCGCATGTCGCCCGAAATTGGCCGCCATAGTTCAATGGATAGAACGAGTGCCTCCTAAGCGCTAGATACAGGTTCGATTCCTGTTGGTGGTACCACTATATGCTACCAATTTGATAGCTACATGTGCCCTTAGTTAGCGAGCCGGGAGCCCAAAACAC
>JANMBW010000329.1:0-4645 GCA_031360565.1 Polaromonas sp. | reverse complement strand
AGCAGCGCTACCAGCAGGGGCACACCCATGAAACCGGTATTGGGGAAAGCCGCCACCAGCGCGCCAAATGACGCATCGTTCCAGCCGATATGGCCGCGCCGCGTGACGGTGATCGTCAAGGCCACCATCAGCATCGCGCACAGCAAATACACCGCCACCAGCGTGCCGTCTAGCAACTGAGCAATCGGCGTGCTGGAACCAAACCGGTACAGCATGCAGGGCAAGGCGAAATACAGCACAAAAGCGTTGAGCCCAGGAATCGCAACTTGAGGCAGCATTGCGAACCGGGTCGCCAGGTAGCCGCACAGCACCAGTGCAAAAAAGGGAAAGGTGACCTGAAGGGTACTTAACACACGGGCGATTGTCCCTTCAAAGATTGCCGGCAACGCTCTGGCTATGATTTACCCGGCCAACGCAGACCAGACCGCCTGCCAAGGTGCTTCCCTTTCCCAAACCTGTCCGCATGCCTGCTCCTTACCCTTTGCCATCTGCCCCATCCCGTGCCCAGTCTGTTCAAGCCGGTCTCAACCTGGCCCAACAGGAAGCCGTCAATTACCTGTACGGCCCGTGCCTGGTGCTGGCCGGTGCCGGCTCGGGCAAGACGCGGGTGATCACCCACAAGATTGGCCGTTTGATCGAGTCGGGGCTCAAGCCGGAACAGATCGCCGCCATCACTTTCACCAACAAGGCAGCGGCGGAAATGCGCGAGCGCGCCAAAACCCTGATCGGTAGCCAGGCCAAGGCAGTGTTGATTTGCACCTTTCATGCGCTGGGCGTGCGCATGCTCCGGCAGGACGGCGAGGCACTGGGGCTCAAGCCACAGTTCTCCATTCTCGACAGCGACGACGTCACCAGTATCCTGAAAGACGCGGGAGGCAGCACCGACGCGGCCACGGCACGGCAGTGGCAATGGACCATCAGCCGCTGGAAAAACATGGGACTCAATGCCAGTCAGGCCGAGGCGCAGGCCAGCGGCGATGAAGAGCATCTGATTGCCCGCATCATGGCCCGCTACGAAGAGCGATTGAGCGCCTACCAGAGTGTTGACTTTGACGATCTGATTGGCCTGCCGCTGAAATTGCTGCAGGCGCATGAAGCCGTGCGCAGCAAGTGGCAGGCGTCTTTACGCCATGTGCTGGTCGACGAATACCAGGACACCAACGCCACCCAGTACGAGGTGCTCAAGCTGCTGGTCGGGAATACATCCGACGGAGGCGGCCGGTTCACCGCCGTGGGTGACGACGACCAGTCGATCTATGGCTGGCGCGGCGCCACGCTGGACAACCTGAAACGCCTGCCGCAGGACTACCCGAATCTGAAGGTGGTCAAGCTGGAGCAAAACTACCGCTCGACCAGCGCGATATTGCGCGCCGCCAACAATGTGATCGGGCCCAACCCCAAGCTGTTTCCCAAGACCCTGTTCAGCGAACTAGGGGAAGGCGACCCGGTGCGGGTGGTCGACTGCGACAGCGAAGAACACGAAGCCGAGCGCGTGGTGGCACGCATTCAAAGCCTGCGCGCCGAAGGCACTTTGCAGGTCGAAGGCGAGCAGCACCGCGACTGGAAGGACTTTTGCGTGCTGTACCGCGCCAACCACCAGGCCAAGCCGTTTGAAAAAGCCTTTCGCAAGGCCAACATTCCCTACAAGGTGTCGGGCGGCCAAAGCTTTTTTGACCGGGCTGAAATCAAGGACCTGTGCAGCTGGCTGCGCCTGCTGAGCAACAACGACGACGACCCGGCGTTTTTGCGCGCCGTCACCACCCCCAAGCGCGGCATCGGCCATACCACGCTGGGCGCACTGGGCGTTTTTGCCAGTCGCTACAAACTCAGTCTGTTTGAAGCGCTGTTTAGCAATTCGCTGGGCTCAGTTCTGCCCGCCAAGGCGGTCGGCTCGCTGCATGAATTTGGCCGTTTCCTCAACGATCTGGAATACCGCGCCAAACGCACCGTGGGCGCCGAGGACGCCAAAGTCTTTTTGCTCGACTGGCTCAAGGCGATTGACTACGAAAGACACCTTTACGAGGCGGAAGACAGTGAAAAACTGGCCGCCGCGCGCTGGACCAATGTGATGGATTTTTGCGACTGGATGGCCCAGCGCTGCGGCGGGCAGATGGACGACACGGCGGGTGCGGTCATGGAGCGCCAGACCAAAACCCTGTTGGAAGTGGTGCAGACGATTGCGCTGCTGTCCACCCTGAGCGAGCGCGAGGGCGACCAGAACGTGGTCACGCTGTCAACGCTGCATGCCGCCAAAGGGCTGGAGTGGCCGCATGTGGTGCTGGCCGGTTGCGTCGAAGGCCTGCTGCCGTTCAAGCCGGAAGAAGACGACGGCAGCGATCCGGGTAAAACCGAAAACATCGCCCTGCGCCTGCAGGAAGAGCGGCGCCTGATGTATGTCGGCATCACCCGGGCCCAGCGCACCCTAACGGTGAACTGGCTGCGCCGCCGAAAAAAAGGCCGCGATACCATTGCCGGCATTCCCAGTCGGTTCATCGCCGAAATGGCCCTCGACCAAGCCACGGTCAGGGAAGATCCGCGCGAAAAACTCAGGGCACTGCGCGCCGAATTCGCCAAGCGCGCACTCGATAATGCAACGGCACATACACTGGCCGAGGCGCAGCGCGCCGCCGGTTGACCCGTGTTGGAAAGGACATCCCCCATGCAGCCAGGTCAGAATCGAGCCCGTCGCCGAAACGCTATTATTTTAGTAGCATTATGCACATTGAATACGTGGACTATAGGCCAAAACGATTTGAAATTGACGGCTGAATCGGCACTCGCCCAGGCGCCGGGCAACTGCCCCCCGGCCCAGAGCATGAAGGCGGCCCAGTTGCATGGCATGTGGGGTGCACGGTTCATGAATCCCCCTGAAGGGTTGCCGGTAACCGCCACCTTGCTGCTGGAGCAGCATGCAGAGTTTTCCGAAAGCCTGGCCGGTAGCGTCAGCCGCGATCTGGGGCCCTACAGCGGCTCGCCAAAAGTCGCAGGCCATGCCGCCAAGGCGGAGCTGGCGGGCGACCTGGAGCAAGGCATTTTGATGCTCGATGAATCGTCAGACAGCCTGAGTATTACCGGCGCCTGGAATGGTGAACTGGTGGCAGACTCTTGCGGCCAGGTGATCCGCGGAACCTGGAAAGACACCAGCCGCAGCGCCCCGGCTGATGCACCAGATGTGCCCTTTGTCTTGCGCAGGCTGCCTTGACCGCACGCCCAATCAGGGTGCACCGGACGGGGGTCGGGTCGTCTTGAGCCACTGTTTCAAGTTGGGCCCATGACCGAGCCCAGCGCTTTCACTTTGGGCTGCATCATTGTCGGCCTGCTCCTGATTGGCATGACGCTGGGCGGCTCTTACCTGGCCCGCCTGCCGCTCAGCGCAGCCATGCTCTACCTCGGCGTAGGCGTGGCCATCGGGCCTTCAGGCTGGGGCCTGCTCAAACTCGATGCGATGCAAAACGTGGCACTGCTCGAGCGGCTGATGGAAGTGGCGGTATTGATCTCTTTGTTTACCGCAGGAATGAAACTGGAATTGCCGCTGGCGGACCGACGCTGGCGGATTCCGGTGCAACTGGCTACCGTGTCGATGCTGGTCACCGTCATGGCGATCACCGCGCTCGGCGTGGGGCTGATGGGCCTGTCCCTGGGCGCAGCGATTTTGCTGGGCGCGATCTTGGCGCCCACTGACCCGGTGCTGGCCTCAGACATCCAGGTGATTAATTCAGCCGACCGCGACCGCCTGCGCTTTGGTCTGACCGGCGAGGGCGGCCTCAACAACGGCACCGCTTTTCCGCTGGTCATGCTTGGGTTAGGCTTGCTGGGCCTGCACGAGCTCGGCGCCCACGGCTGGCGCTGGTGGGCACTGGATGTCATGTGGGCGGTAGGCGGCGGCCTGGGCTTGGGCTACCTGATGGGCATGCTGGTCGGCCGCGCTGTGATTTACCTTCGTATGCGTCACCGTGAGGCCCTGGGCTCCGATGAATTTATCGCACTCGGCCTGATTGCACTGACCTATGGCCTGGCTCTGGTGAGCCAGACCTATGGGTTTTTAGCGGTGTTTGCGGCCGGCCTGGCGCTGCGCCGCGTCGATGAAGCCGACACCGGTCAGACGCCCCCGGCAGCGACCGACCTGAGTGCTGCGGAGGATCAGGCGTCTGGCGCAGAAGCCCCTGCCTACATGATGCGGCAAGTCGCCCGTTTCAATGGTCAGCTCGAACGCTTTGCAGAATTGGGCATTGTGCTGGCGGTCGGCGTTTTGCTGGCCACGGTGAAGTTTCGCAGCGAGGTGCTCTGGTTCATTCCGGTCCTATTTTTGGTGATTCGGCCGCTGGCCGTGGTGATCGGGCTGGTCGGTACGCCGATCAAAAGCTCTCAGCGCCGCTTGATGGGCTGGTTTGGCATTCGCGGTATCGGCTCGCTCTATTACCTGCTTTATGCCATCAGCCACGGTATTGAGCCCGTTTTGGCGGAGCGACTGTTGTCGATCACGCTCGCGGTTGTCGTCGCCTCGGTGGTCGCACACGGCATTTCCGTCACGCCCCTGATGAAGCGCTATGAAGAGGGCAAGCCAGGGCCGTGACGTCCAGCGTCAAGTCATGAAGCGCAGGTGCCTGGGGCTCCTCAAAAGGGTCCGAGCATCAATCCCGACTGA
>JANMBW010000325.1:0-1511 GCA_031360565.1 Polaromonas sp. | reverse complement strand
GGGCTTTCGACGGCGCCATGCAAACTGCTCAGGCGGTGTTTGAAAGTGTCGGTGAAATCAAGTCGCTGCGACTGCATGGCGATTGCCACCCGGGCAATATTTTGTGGACGCCAGAGGGGGTGCCGGGCGCAGGACCCCATTTCGTCGACCTGGACGACGCACGCAGCGGCCCGGCAGTGCAAGACTTGTGGATGTTGTTATCCGGTGACCGCCATCAATGCACGCGGCAGCTTGGCGCTCTGGTTGATGGCTACGAGGAGTTTCGCGAGTTTGACCGTGCCGAGCTCGCCCTGATCGAACCGCTGCGCACGTTACGGTTGATCCACTACAGCGCGTGGCTTGCCCAGCGCTGGCACGATCCGATTTTTCCGATCAACTTTCCTTGGTTTGGCTCCAGCGATTACTGGAAAGGCCAGATTGACATGCTGGAAGAGCAAACCGAAGCGATGCAGGCTGCACCGCTGGTGGTCTAACGCCAGTCAATCAGCGCAGGGGGTTTTCCAGGCTGCCGATTCCGTCAATTTCTACCCGCACGACGTCTCCGGCCACCAGGTATTTGGGCGGCTTGAAGCCAATGCCCACACCGACCGGGGTACCGGTTGCAATCACATCTCCCGGGTACAGCGTGATGCCGGCGGAAAGGGTTTCAATCAGCTTGGGAATGTCAAAAATCAGGTCTGTTGTAGACGCGTTTTGCCGAAGTTCACCGTTGACGTAACAACGCACTTGGGTTTTGGTACCGTCGCATTCGTCGGCACTGACCAGCCAGGGCCCCATCGGACAAAACGTGTCGAACGACTTGCCCATGAACCACTGTTTATGGCGGCTCTGCCAGTCACGCGCCGTCACGTCATTAATGATGGTGTAACCCCAGACATGCGCCATCGCGTCTTTGGCGGCAATACCTTTGCCGCCGCGACCGATGATGACGGTCAGCTCGGCCTCGTAGTCGATGGCGGTGGACACTTCGGCTGGCGGCATCATGATGGGGGCTCCGGGACCGACCACCGATTCCGGCACCTTGGTGAAGTAAATCGGGCAATCCGGAATATCCTCGCCGGCTTTGGCGCTGCTGTCGAACCCGCTGCCTGCGAACTCCCTGGCATGAGCAAAGTAATTTTTGCCGACGCAAAAGATATTGCGGCGCGGCTTGGGCAAGGGTGCGGTGACCTGGACATCGGCCAATGCGATGGAGGGCAAGCGTGGCGGCAAGCTTTCGCCGCGAGCTTGACGTTCGACGATACATAGCGCTCCCGCCTCGCGCTGCGCGGCCGGAAGGTCAAAAGGCTCAATCTGCTGGAGATCTGCAGACACCAAGCCCACGCCTGGCTGACCATGGTGATGAAAGGCAACAATTTTCATAGCGCTGATTCTCGTCTCTTTGCCTTGGTAAAAAGCCCAGGCTGGTTGGCGGATTAGGGAATGCGAGAGTCCCTCACAAACGGTCGGATGTTAGCATGCAAACCATGATGCCCAGTCGTATAACCGGCCAGCCAAACAGCCCATATTGA
>JANMBW010000287.1:0-6910 GCA_031360565.1 Polaromonas sp. | reverse complement strand
CACTTTCCACTAAGCCTATTATTATGACATGAAATCAAGCACGTAGCGTGATTTCTGGGGTATGGCGCTACACGCAGTGAGCAACCGTGGGGCTAGCCGCCCCTTCGCATCATGTCAAAGAACTCGTGGTTGTTTTTGGTCGCTTTCATGTTCTTGAGCATCAGCTCCATGGACTCGATTTCGTCCATGTTGTACATGAATTGGCGCAAAATCCGCGACTTTTGCAGGATTTCGGGGGCCAGCAGCAGTTCTTCCTTGCGGGTGCCGCTGCGGTTCAAATGGATCGCCGGGAAAACCCGTTTTTCGTACAAACGGCGATCCAGATGGATCTCGCAGTTGCCGGTGCCTTTGAACTCTTCAAAAATCACCTCGTCCATCCGGCTGCCGGTATCGACCAGCGCGGTACCGATGATGGTCAAACTGCCGCCTTCTTCAATCTTGCGGGCCGCGCCAAAAAACCGCTTTGGCCGCTGCAGCGCATTGGCATCCACACCACCGGTCAGGACCTTGCCGGATGAGGGCAGCACGTTGTTGTAAGCGCGAGCCAGGCGGGTAATCGAGTCCAGCAAAATCACCACGTCCTTGCCAAGTTCAACCAGGCGCTTGGCGCGCTCGATCACCATTTCTGCGACGTGAACGTGGCGGGCCGCAGGCTCGTCAAAGGTGGACGAGATAACTTCACCGCGCACGCTGCGTTGCATCTCGGTCACTTCTTCAGGACGCTCGTCCACCAGCAGCACCATCATCACGACATCTGGATAGTTGGCGGTGATGGCGTGGGCGATGTGCTGCATCATCACCGTCTTGCCGGATTTGGGAGGAGCGACCAGCAGGGCGCGCTGACCTTTGCCAATCGGCGCAATGATGTCAATGATTCGGCTGGTCAGGTTTTCCTCGCCCTTGATGTCCCGCTCCAACTTGAACTGCTCACGCGGAAACAATGGCGTCAGATTTTCGAACATCACCTTGTGCTTGTTCGCCTCTGGCGCGCCGTCATTGACCTTGTCAAGCTTGTTCAGGGCAAAGTAGCGCTCACCATCCTTGGGCGTACGCACTTCACCTTCAATCATGTCTCCGGTATGCAGGTTAAAGCGGCGAATCTGGCTCGGGCTGATGTAGATGTCATCCGTCGACGCGGTGTAGCTGGAGTCGGGTGCACGCAGGAAACCAAAGCCATCCGGCAACACTTCCAGAACGCCGTCGGCAACGATGGTTTCGCCGGTTTTGGAGCGCTTCTTGATGATGGCAAACATCAGTTCCTGTTTGCGCATCCGCCCGGTGTTCTCAATCTCAAGTTCCTCGGCCTGCTTGAGGACTTCAGACACGTGAATTGCCTTGAGTTCGTTTAAGTGCATGGATTTGCCTGCTTTGATTGCGTGAGAGGATGATCGCCTGAGGGCATCATTTTTTAAACACGGGGGAGGTTTGACAGGAAGCCGGAAAAGAGTCGTGGCTTCACAAATCGGTCATTCGAACCGATAGACCGTGGCCGGTCGGTGAACTGAGCGGATTATGACAGGAAAACAGGAGGCGCCAGGGTGGCTGGACTGCGGGTAAATCAGGCCTTGATCCGGGGGGTGAATCCCCGGACGCTCGGGCGGCTCAGACCAATTGCTGGTCGATGAATGCGGTCAGCTGAGCCTTGCTCATGGCGCCGACTTTGGTGGCGGCCAGTTGGCCGTCCTTGAACAGCATCAAAGTAGGAATGCCGCGAATGCCGAACTTGGCCGGGATATCCCGGTTTTCATCGACATTCATTTTGGCGACCTGCAGTTTGCCGTCATAGCTGGTGGCTACTTCATCCAGAATCGGAGCGATCATTTTGCAGGGACCACACCATTCGGCCCAGTAGTCGACCAGCACTGGCTGCGTGGCTTTGAGCACGTCAGCATCAAACGTGGCATCGGTCGTGTGTTTAATCAGTTCGCTGGCCATGATGGCTCCTTTCGGCAAGGTTGCAAGATGCGGCTAAAGTTGTAGGCATTGTGGCAGAAACCAAGTCTTGACGACGCCTGTCCCAGTCTCTCAACAAACCATGCTGCAACCGGCCACACTGACGGAATCCCTTCGCCCTGCGTTGATGCCCGGCCCGGCCTCGCGCAGCGAGGTACAGCTTTGCTGGCACAAGGTCATGATCGAACTGGATGGTCTGCTGACCAGTCGCCAGGCGCATGCGGCCCGAACAGTGGTTCTGGTGCCCTACGCGCAGTTGATGCAGGAGGCGAGAGCCGCCTGGGCCGAGTACGCGGCTTCAGCGGTTCGCGTGGCGACCTTTGTGCCCAGATTTGAAACCACCATGAATTGGGCGAACAGCCTCAGCCCCAGTTCAGCTGAAGGCTTGCCCGCTGCGGATGATCTGCAGCTTGACGCGGCCGTAGACGCCCTGACCGCAGCGAGTTTGCTGGAACGCGCCGGGCTGGCCCATCAGCGCTCCGTTCTGGTTGGGCGTTTGGTGGAAGCCGCCTGGTCGCTGGCCAGCCTGGCGGCCTCACAAGTCCCCGAGCACCGCATCGCCTGGGGTGCCAGACAAGCTGCTCGGCTGGTGGCCAGTCTGGAGGCACCGGCTTTGGCGCTTGAACTGGCCGTCGCCCGCATCGCCATCGCATGGGCGGCTGCATCCAGCTACCCGTCTGATGTGCTGTTTTCGGCACCAGTCGAAAAATCGCTGGATCTGTTGGTGGTGATTGAAGGCTTTCAAACTGAGCCCTTGGCAGGCGCGCTGACCCAACACTTCGGCTCGCGCGTGGCGGCGCTCAGTCTGCACCAGCCCGCGCAGGCCGGCGCGCTGTCGCTGCACGCGGCGCAAGATGCTGAAGACGAAGCGCAGCGCGCGGCAGCCTGCGTGATGCAGCATCTTGTTGCGGGTCGGTCTCCGGTTGCGCTGATTGCCCAGGACCGGGTGCTGACGCGCCGTACTCGGGCCATGCTGGCCGGGCGCGGCGTGGCCCTGCGCGACGAGACCGGCTGGAAGTTGTCCACTACTCGCGCGGCGGCGACGCTGATGGGCCTGCTGCGCGCGCTGCCCTGGGACGCATCAAGCGACGCAGTGCTGGACTGGCTGAAAAATGCGCCCGCTTTTGATGAAGGTGCGGTCGTTAGGGCCGAGACTATTTTGAGAAAAACCGGAATCCGGTTGTGGCGCGGTGTGCCAGCCTCAACAGACTTGCCAACTGACCTCCAGCTGATTGCCGATCAGGCCGCCCCGTTGCGCCAAGCCTTGCAGCGCGCCCGGGGCCTCCGTGAATGGCTGAACGACTTGCGCCTGGCGTTGCAGTCGGCGGGCCAGTGGGATGCGTTCGCGACCGACCCAGCGGGAATAGCTGTGCTTAAAGCCCTTCGTATGCAGCCGGGCGATGAGCGCATGCTTCCGCTTGGCTTGCGCATGAGCTTGCCGGAATTCACCCAGTGGGTCAGCCAGACGCTTGAAGCGGCGACCTTCTCGCCGGTGCACCCACCGCAGGCGCAGGTCGTCATCCTGCCGCTCAGCCAATTGCTCGGCCGGTCCATTCGGGCAGTGGTGCTGCCGGGCTGCGACGAAGTGCGGCTGCCCGTATCGCCCGAGCCGCCTGGTATGTGGACGCCCGCGATGCGGGCACTGCTGGGTCTGCCATCACGAGCCGAGTTGGCGACCGCGCAGCGCCAGGCCTGGCAATATGCGCTGCACTTGCCTGCGGTCGACGTGCTGTGGCGTAGTGGGGAAGCCGGTGAGCGCCTGATGCCCAGCGGTTTTGTGCAGGAGCTGCTGCTGCAGCATGCCAAATCAGGCACCTCAGGCTGGTCCCCGGACCCGCGGACCCGCCGGATGATTGCGCTGCACCCCACGCTGCGGCCGCAACCGACCGCCGACGCTTTAAGCGTCGAGCGGCTTTCGGCCAGTGCCTACGAAGACTTGCGCCGTTGCCCTTACCGATTTTTTGCCCTGCGCCAGCTCAAGCTCAATGAGGCCGACGAGTTGGAAAGCGAACTGGATAAACGCGATTTCGGAAACTGGCTGCATACCCTTTTGCATAGCTTTCATCAGGCGTTAAATCTGGCATTAAAAGAGGCTGTAGCGCTCGATTTATCTACGCGTGTAGCTATGATTAACATAGCATCTGAAAAAGCAACGGTTGAACTCGGCCTGAGTGAAAGCGAGTTTTTGCCGTTTGCCGCGATCTGGCCGCGGGTACGCGCCGGCTACCTCGAATGGCTGGCGGCACATGAGGCCAGCGGCGCAAGATTTGTCGCCGGTGAAGACTGGAAGGAAATGCCGCTGGGTTCCGTCAAACTGATTGGCAAGATAGATCGCATTGACCAGATGCCGGATGGCAGCCGAATCGTTTTGGACTACAAAACCGAGGCACGCAGCACCACTCAGGCGCGCATCTCGGACCCGCAGGAAGACACGCAACTGACTTTTTATGCGGCGCTGCTGGACGATGACACGCTGGCAGCAGCCTACGTCAATATTGGTGAAAAGGAAGCTACTCGCGCCTACCACCAGCCGGACATCGTGGACCTGCGCGACCAGTTGATCGCCAGCGTCGTCAGCGACATGGCGCGCATCGCGGCCGCAGCACCGTTGCCCGCCCTGGGTGAGGGCAAGGCCTGTGAGTTTTGCGCTGCCAGAGGCCTGTGCCGAAAAGATTTCTGGAATGCGTAGAGACTCCACGCTCCCCGTTGGGGCTGCTGCTTACCACTGCAACGGCGAACCGGTCTCGGCCGAAGCGTTTTATGCAATTGCCTGCGATCCGCGCCGCAGCGTGGCGGTAGAGGCCTGCGCCGGTGCGGGAAAAACCTGGATGCTGGTCTCGCGCATGGTGCGGGCCTTGCTGGAGAGCGATGGGGACCTGCAACCGCATGAAATTCTGGCCATCACCTTCACCAAAAAAGCCGCCGGCGAAATGCGCGAGCGACTCTATGAATGGCTCGAACAGTTTGCCCTTGCCGATGATGAAACCCTGCGCAGGGAATTGGTCCTGCGCGGCGTTTCGAGCCAAAAGAGCTCGCAGTCCGCGCCAGAATTACGCAACAAGCTATCAAATTTATATCACCGGGTACTTGAAAGCGGCCGTACAGTTCAGATTCGTACCTTTCACAGCTGGTTTGCCGCCTTGCTGCGCAGTGCGCCGCTATCGACCTTGCAGCGGCTTGGCCTGCCGGTTCATTACGAATTGCTCGAAGATGACGCCAGGGCGAAGGCCCTGGTCTGGCGGCGCTTCTATGCTGCGCTGGTGGCGCAACCGGCACTTAAAGCCGACTTTGAAGCGGTGGTGCTGGCGCATGGCCGCTTTCAGGCCGACAAGGCCTTGCAGGGCGCGCTCGACAAGCGCACAGAGTTTGAGCTGGCAGATGCCGCCGGGGTGGTCGAGGTTTCGGTACAGCACTTCAGCCAGTTAACGCCACAGTTGGCCGGCCTGGACAGCCCCGAACAGGCGCTTGACGGCGAGGCTTGGTGTGAAAGATGGCGTGCACTGGGCCGACGCCTGGCTGTGGAAAAAAACAAAACGCCCCAGAAAGCAGCGCTGGCCATCAGCGCCGCGCTGGAATGCGCCGACCTGACAGAGCGGCTGGAGTGCCTGCGCAAGGGGTTTTTCGTTGCCGACGAAAACCGCCTGACCCACAACTTGAAGCCTTTTGCAGCCGCGCACGAGGCGGCGCGAGAGCTGCTGCTGCTTTGCGAGGCGCACGCCCAGCACCAGGCCTGGACCTACCAGCAGCGTCTGGCCCGCCTGGCCAGGCTGCTGCTGGCCGAGTTCAAGGCACTCAAGCAGGAGCGCGGCTGGGTAGACATGAATGATGTCGAGCGCGCCGCTTTGGACATGCTCGGCGACCCCGTGTTGTCGGGTTGGGTGCAAGAGCGTCTCGATGCCCGCATCCGGCACCTGATGATCGACGAGTTTCAGGACACCAATCCGCTGCAGTGGCAGGCCTTGTATGCCTGGCTCAGCAGTTATGGGGGCGCGGGTCGTGCACCGAGTGTTTTTATTGTGGGCGATCCCAAGCAGAGCATTTACCGCTTTCGCCGCGCCGAGCCGCAGGTGTTTGTGGCCGCGCAGGCATTTGTCAGAGAGGGGATGGGCGGTGATTTGCTGGCTTGTGACCACACCTGGCGCAATAGCCTGGCCGTGATGCAGACCATCAACGCCGTCATGGTGGATGCGCGGGACCACGACGGCTTTACCGGTTTCAGGGCGCACAGCAGCGCCTCGCAAGCGTCGGGCAGCGTGGTCCGCTTGCCACCGATCCAGCGGCCAGTCGCGAGCGCATCGGCCAGCCAGGACGGGGCGGCAGCCGCACCGTGGCGCGACAGCTTGCTCATCCCGCGTGAGTTGCCTGAAGAAACCTTGCGCACGCAGGAAGCCCGGCAGGCGGCAGGCTGGATCGCGCAGCAGCTTGAAAGCGGATTGAAGCCCTCTGAAGTCATGGTGCTGTCTCGCAAACGTGCCGGGTTGGTGCCGCTGCAGCAGGAACTGCGTGCGCTTGATATACCGTCGCAGATCGGTGAAAAGACCGAGCTGATGGACTGCTGCGAAGTGCTGGATATCGTGGCATTGCTCGACGTGCTGGTTTCGCCTCAGCACGATCTGTCCCTTGCCCGAGCCTTGCGTTCGCCGCTGTTTGACGTGAGCAATGAGGCCCTGGTTCAGCTGGCTCTGGCTTACTCAGCCTCGCAGTTGTCCTGGTTCGAAGTGCTACAGAAAAAGGAGCTGTTACCCCTCGAATTGTTTGGGCTAGGTGCCGTTTTGATCAGATATAAAGACTGGGTAGATCGGCTTCCGCCCCATGATGCGCTGCAAGCGATTTACCAGGACGGCGATGTGCTGGCACGTTTTGCGGCGGCGGCTCCTGGCCCCAATCGCGATACTGTTCTGGCGAACCTGCGGGCTCTGCTCAGCGCTGCACTGCAGCTCGAGGGGGGCCGTTACGC
>JANMBW010000215.1:0-5031 GCA_031360565.1 Polaromonas sp. | reverse complement strand
TAGTTGTATGAAACGAGCTCTTCACATCGCCGTCATGGGCGCAGGCGCGGTTGGCTGCTATTACGGCGGCATGCTGGCCAGAGCGGGGCACAGCGTGGTGTTAATCGCCCGGCCAGCGCATGTGCAAGCGATTGCGAGCGCCGGTCTTCGCATGCAGACACAAACCTTTGACGAGCAGGTTCGCCTGTCAGCCAGCGCGGAGCCCAGTGCAGTGAAGGACGCCGAGCTGGTGCTGTTCTGCGTCAAATCCACCGACACCGAAATTGCAGGCGCCCAAATGCTGCCCTACCTGTCTGCCGATGCGCTGGTGCTCTGCCTGCAAAACGGGGTGGACAACGCGGACCGGTTGCGCAGCGTATTGCTGCAGCATTCGCCACAACAGATACGCTCTGCGGTGGTTTATGTCGCCACAGAAATGGCTGGGGCCGGGCATCTCAAGCATCACGGGCGGGGGGAACTGGTGATGGAGCCGTCCGGGGCAGTCACCGGCGCCACGTTGACCAGCGACGCGGTGGCACAGGCCTTCATTGAAGCGGGTGTGCCGACCGAGGTTTCGGCCAATGTACGGGGCGCTTTGTGGGCCAAGCTGATTCTCAATTGCGCTTACAACGCGGTCTCGGCCATCACCCAATTGCCATACGGCAGGGCGGTGGCCGGTGAGGGCGTGCAAGACCTGATGCGCGACGTGGTGGCGGAATGCCTGGCGGTAGCCAAAGCCGATGGCGTGCAGGTGCCTGGTGACGTGGATGCGGCGGTCCGGAGAATTGCGGAGACCATGTCCGGACAGTTTTCATCGACCGCGCAAGACCTGTCGCGTGGCAAGCGTACCGAGATCGATTACCTCAATGGCCTGATCGTACGGCGTGGCCAGGCCCTGGGCATTGCCACGCCAGCCAACCGGGTGTTGTGGGCGCTGGTGAAGTTGATGGAATCCAAACTCTCTCCGACTGGGGCCTGATATGCAGCGGCCGGTTGCCTCCCCGCAGAGCACCGATAGCACCGATAGTGCCGACATTGCCGAGATCAAGGCCAGCCTTCAGCGCTGGATTGAGGCTTTCAACCTGCGCAACCCCGAGCAAATTTGCGCGCTCTATCACCCGGAAGCGGTGCTGTGGGGCACCACGGCGCAGGCGCTCATCACGTCACCGGATGGGTTGCGGCAATATTTTGAAGGCCATTGCGCCGCGCTCACCCCGTTGACGGTCACGCTCACAGACCAGCGGGTGCGCGTATTGGGAGACGTAGCTGTGAACTCCGGCAGCTACACCTTGACCACCATCACGCACGAACAGATATTGAAATTGCCCGCACGGTTCAGCTTTACTTATCTAAAAACCGGTGGCGACTGGCTGATCGTGGATCACCACTCGTCTTGGGTTCCGGGCTCCCATGCCCCAGCAAGTCCAGAATCAGTCGCCAATGCGCAGCGTCCACCGGCGTGATAGACAGGCGACTCCCTTTTTTCAGAACCAGCAGTTCTTTGAGCGTCGGGGTGGCGCGCAATTCGGTCAAGCTGAGCAGGCGGGTCTTGCGCAGCACGCACACATCCACCAGCTGCCAGCGCGGCGCAGCTTGGCTTGATTTGGCGTCAAAGTAGGCTGAGGTCTTGTCAAACTGGGTCGGATCAGGGTAGGGCGTAGACGCGACCTGCGCCACACCGACGATACCGGGCTCGGCGCAACTGGAGTGGTAAAACAGCACCCCATCGCCGACGCGCATGGCATCCCGCATGAAGTTGCGTGCCTGGTAGTTGCGTACGCCCACCCAGGGCACAGTGGCTTGCTGGGCTGCCAGAGCGTCGTCGATGGAACACTCTTCGGGCTCGGATTTCATGAGCCAGTAGCTCGTCATGGATTTCCCTTTTGGGTAATGGGTCAGATCGGCCAACCCTATTTGGTTCCGAAAATGCGGTCGCCGGCATCGCCCAAGCCGGGCAGGATGTAGCCGTGTGCATTGAGTTCCCGGTCTATCGCTGCGGTGTAGATGGCCACATCCGGGTGCGCCTTGTGCAAGGCGGCGATACCTTCCGGGCAGGTTAGCAGGCACACCATTTTGATGGATTTGGGTTGAAGATTTTTCAGTCGGTCAATGGCCGCAATGGCCGAATGGCCCGTCGCCAGCATCGGGTCTACGACAATCACGTCTCGTTCCTGCATGGCTTGCGGCAGCTTGAAATAGTACTCAACCGCTTTGAGAGATTGCGGGTCGCGGTACAGTCCAATATGACCGACGCGTGCGGCGGGAACGACCTGCAGCATGCCTTCCAAAAGCCCACCACCTGCCCGCAAGATAGACACCAGGACCAGTTTTTTCCCGTCGATGACCCTGCCAGTTGTCGCTTCAAGCGGAGTCTCTATATCGATCACCTGCATCGGCATGTCGCGCGTGACTTCATACGCCATCAGCATGCTCAGTTCATGAAGCAGGGTGCGAAAGGTCCCGGTTGAGGCATCCTTGCGGCGCATCAGGGTCAGCTTGTGCTGCACCAACGGGTGGTCTATCAGGTGGACTTTGGAAGGAGTCATGGAATTTTCCAGTCGAACAGGGACATGCACCATAGACTTAAAATCATGCATCACAATGCACCCGGTCAAGCAACTTTTTTGGGCCTTTTGTTTACATCGTCGGTGGCTGCGGTGACTTTGATTGCAAGCGGGATTGGCCTAAGCCGCGCGACCGAGGTCTTTCCTCCGGTTCCCACCTTGATCGCCCATCGCGGGATGTCGGCGCTTCGGCCAGAACATACCCTCGCCGCCTACGCGTTGGCAATTGAGCACGGTGCTGATCTGATCGAACCCGATCTGGTGGCTACCCGAGACGGCGTTTTGGTGGCCCGACATGAGAACGCGATCGCGATTTTGAACGCCGACGGAAGCGTGCGTGAGGCCACGACCGACATTGCTACCCGCCCCGAGTTTGCGGGCTTGCGAGCCACCAAATCGATTGATGGCGTGATCATCACTGGTTGGTTCACGGAAGACCTGACGCTGGCGCAACTCAAAACCCTGCGGGCGGTAGAGCGCATTCCGGCCATCCGACCCGCCAATGTGGCCTTCAACGGGCAATTTCAGGTGCCTACCCTGCAGGAGATCATTGACCTGGCGAAAGCCAAATCGGCGGAGACCGGTCGCACGATCGGCATTTATCCGGAAACCAAGCACCCCAGCTACTTCAAATCGATTGGCCTACCGCTGGAAAAGCGCTTGATTGACGTGCTGAGGCTCAATAAATGGAACAGTAAAGAATCGCCGGTCTTCATCCAGTCCTTTGAGGTGGGCAACCTCAAGGAACTGCGCGCCATGACTGAAGTGCGTATCGTGCAGCTGCTCGCGTCCAGTGGTCGTCCGTTTGATTTTGTCGCCGCTGGCAAGACCGAGACGCGCAGCTATGCCGACCTGACCACGCGTGCAGGCCTGCGGGAAGTGGCAACCTATGCGGACGGCATCGGGCCCAGCAAAGACATGGTGATTCCCGTCGTGAACGGCGCACTGGGCAAACCCACCTCACTGGTCAACCACGCCAAAGCTGCCGGCCTGATCACGCACGTTTACACGCTGAGGCCCGAAAACAACTTTCTTCCTGCCACTTTAAAAAACGCACCTGTGTCTGACAACTCGTTACGCGGTGACAGCATCACGGAAATTCAGACGTTTCTGCGGGCCGGTATTGACGGATTTTTTACTGACGATTCGGCGGTCGGGCGTGAGGCCATTCGCAGCTTTGTCAGGCGCTAGGCCACACCTTGATCACCGAGACTCAGCGACGCTTTCCGCCAAAAATGCTGCCCAGCACGCCCCGGATGATTTCACGCCCCACAGCAGAGCCCATGGTGCGAACGGCTGATTTCGCCATGCTCTGGGCCAGGCCGTCGTGCTTGGCACCGCGCGGGCCAGTGGTGCCAAACAGCATGTCGTTCAGGCCGCCCATGATGCCGCCTGAGTCGGTCTTGCCAGCCGCGCCACCGTCTGGTGCGGAGGCCGCGCTGGCTGCTCCGTCGCTGGCGCGCGTTTGCAGCTTTTCATAGGCGGATTCCCGGTCGACGGTTTTTTCATAGACGCCGGCAACCAGTGAATTTTGCACCAGTGCCTGGCGCTGCTGTGGCGTGATGGGGCCGATCTGGCTGCCGGGCGGCATGACATAGACCCGCTCGGTCACACTGGGCCGGCCTTTGGCGTCGAGCAAGCTGACCAATGCCTCGCCTACTGCCAGCTCGGTGATGGCGGTTTCAATGTCCAGACCGGGCTTTTGCCGCATGGTTTGCGCCGTGGCTTTGACGGCTTTCTGGTCGCGCGGGGTGTAGGCGCGCAAGGCGTGCTGGACCCGGTTGCCCAACTGCGCCAGCACCGAGTCGGGAATGTCCAGTGGATTCTGCGTGACGAAATAAACCCCGACGCCCTTGGAACGCACCAGGCGCACGACCAGTTCAATGCGCTCGATCAGCACCTTGGGCGCTTCGTTGAACAGCAAATGGGCTTCGTCAAAAAAGAAAACCAGTTTGGGTTGCTCGGGATCACCAATTTCGGGCAGTTGCTCAAACAATTCCGACAGCATCCACAACAAAAACGTGGCATACAGGCGCGGCGAATTCAGGAGCTTGTCAGCAGCCAGGATATTGATCACGCCCTTTCCATCAGCGGTCTGCATGAAATCGCTGATGTTCAGCATAGGCTCGCCAAAAAACTTGTCGGCGCCCTGGCTTTCGCTCTGCAGCAGCCCGCGTTGGATGGCGCCTACGCTGGCGGCACTGACGTTTCCGTATTTCGTGGTGAACTCGCTGGCGTTGTCGCCCACGTACTGCAGCATGGTCCGCAGATCTTTGAGGTCCAGCAGCAGCATGCCGTTGTCATCGGCAATTTTGAACACCAGGTTCAGCACCCCAGCTTGGGTTTCGTTCAGATTGAGCATGCGTCCCAGCAGCAGCGGGCCCATGTCGGAAATGGTGGCACGCACTGGGTGGCCCTGCTCGCCAAAAACGTCCCAAACGGTGGCAGGGCAGGCTGCCGCCTCAGGAATGTCGATGCCGCGCTCTTT
>JANMBW010000214.1:0-2269 GCA_031360565.1 Polaromonas sp. | reverse complement strand
AGGGTGACCCCCGCACTGTCCAAAAGCTGGTTGTAAATGCCATTCAGGCGCGTTATTTCCTTTGCACGATTGGCTTTCAGTGCATCCCAATTGAAGCTCGGTGCTTCACCGACCCAGCCAAAACCGTGTGACTCTTCAAATGCCTCGGCGTAGTGGGCGGCGTAGCTATAGAGTTTTTTCGGAATGCAGCCGACGTTCACACAGGTGCCGCCCATAGCAGCGACTTCAGCCAGTGCCACCCGTGCGCCGCGTTGGGCCGACATGCGCGCGGCCCGCACACCGCCGCTGCCGCCACCCACCACAAAGAGGTCATAGTCAAAATTTTGCATGAGTCGAACCTGAACGGTTAAGTTGTCGCTGTGCCCTTGGCCACATGCGGAGTGACCAAGGTGAATTAAAACCCCGCATTGTCTCAGGCGTGGTGTCGGCCAGTACAGAGTAATGCATTGAGCCAGCTCGTGAGGTCAGCCTCAGCCCGCTTGGTCGAGCCCTGACCCCATGCGGGACGCCGATGTCGTCTGTCGATGGTGGGCGACTTCCATCGCCGTGATGCACAGGGTTAGCCAGGCTGTACCCGACGCCAGGCCTCCGAGTACGTCGCTCGCGAAGTGCACCTGTAGCACTACCCGGCTGCACGACACAGTGAACGCAAGCGTTGCCGCCAGCAGCACAAGCGGCAGACTGACTCGTGACCAGCGCGCAGGTAGCCAGCGCATCAGCAGATAGGCCAGCATGCCATAGACCACCAGCGAGCCGGACGCGTGGCCGCTTGGAAAGCTCCAGCCGCTGGCCAATGACACCTCGTGAACCGGACGGACGCGCTGAAAAAAATTTTTCAGCATGGGGTTGAGTAGCGCGTTGCCGCCTGTGGCCAGCACCCACCCTGCGCAAAGTTGAAAGCGGCGCAAGGCGCACAAGCTCAAGGCCACCACAGCGCTCACACCCATCAGCACCCACGGGTCCCCTAAGTGCGTCAGCACCGAAAACAGACGGAAAGCGGGTGCTGACAGCGTCGTTCCAAGGGTCCGGGCTATCTGCTGGTCCAGCAGCACCAGCGACTGGCCGGTGCCCAGGTTGTGAGCCAGGGCCGCAAAAAATCCTGTCGCACTGGTCACCAGTGCCATGGCCGCGCCAAGATAGGCCGCGCGGTAGTTTGCTTGCGAAAATCGGCTGCCGGCGCGGTGTACGCCGTAACGTCGTAAAAGTTGCCAGATACCGGCCACGCCCAGGAGCAGAAGCACCAGCGAGAACGCGAAGAATCCCACGATGTGGCTGGCTGACCACGCGATCAAGGCGGCAAGGCTGGAGGCGTCTGCGGTCATGTTGTCACGCTAGAAGAGGGACGCGGAGCCCGGCGTGGATTGGCGTCGATTCACGATAATACGGGATGACCACTTCCCTCAACGATTTCAGCACCTTGTCGCTACCCGCTCACGTGCTGGCCAACCTGACCCAGCTCGGTTACACCCAGATGACGCCGATTCAGGCTGCCAGCCTGCCGGTTGCCTTGCTCGGCAAAGACCTGATTGCGCAGGCCAAAACCGGTAGCGGCAAAACTGCAGCCTTTGGCATTGCGCTGCTTTCCAACCTCAATACGCGGCGCTTTGCGGTGCAGTCCATGGTGCTGTGCCCGACGCGCGAACTCGCCGACCAGGTGGCGACTGAAATCCGCCGCTTGGCGCGGGCCGAAGAAAACGTCAAGGTGGTGGTGCTGTGCGGCGGTGTGCCGCTGCGCAACCAGACTGCTAGCCTGGAGAACGGCGCGCACATCGTTGTCGGTACGCCGGGCCGCATCATGGACCACCTGGCGCGCGGCCATCTCAAGCTCGACGCCATGAATACGCTGGTACTGGACGAAGCCGACCGCATGCTCGACATGGGTTTTTTCGACGATATCGCGACCGTCGCAAAACAGTGTCCGAAAGAGCGCCAGACCCTGCTGTTTTCAGCCACTTACCCGGAAGGCATCGCCAAAATCAGCCAGCAGTTCATGAAAACGCCGCAAACCATTAGGGTAGAGGCGCAGCATGAAAAAACCAAAATCCAGCAGCGCTGGTATGAAGTGCCCGAAAGCGACCATGACGAGGCTCGGCTGGCTGCGGTGGCGCAGGTGCTGCGGCACTACCGTCCGGCCAGCACGCTGGCGTTTTGCAATACCAAGTCGCAGTGCCGCGCGCTGGTCGCTTATTTAAAAAGCCAGGGTTTCAGTGCGCTGGCCTTGTTTGGCGAGCTGGAACAGCGCGAGCGTGATCAGGTGCTGGTGCAATTT
>JANMBW010000209.1:0-6304 GCA_031360565.1 Polaromonas sp. | reverse complement strand
AACCCGGTTACGGCCGCATTGCTCGCACGCCGCCACAGCTACGCCGCGCCAGTGGGCCAGTTTTTTATCGGCACGGTCACCCTTGAGGCGCAGCACGCTACGCTCGGTGATCAATGGCTGGATGCTGGCCACACCCAGCTCAGTGGCTTTTTCAAGCAGCCAGTCCATGCGCTCGTTTGCCGGCATGCCCAGCACCAGATGTACAGCGGGCACCGCTTCTAGCCGGGTGGCGGTGTAGGCGCCAACAAGTACCTCGACATCGCTACGCCCCATGCGGTTGATGGTCGCCGCGTAGTGCCCTTCGCTACCCGCCCGCCCATCGCCGCGGCCGTTGAACAGGGTGATGGCCTCACCGGGCTGCAGTCGCAGCACTTGAATATGCCGAGCGGCGTGGTCCGGCAGCGAGAGCACGGCGCCCTCGACCAGTGACAGGTCTGCGTAAAAACGGGCGCTCATGGATGGGCTGCAGTGCGTATGCCCGACTGCCTAGCTATTAAAAGCATAGCTATGAGCCCAGGTTTTAAATGAGCCAGAGGCTTGTTTGACATCAAAAGGTATACCCTACCCGGGTGACGTTGCCTTCCAGGTCATCGAGCAGCACCATCAATGGCCCGAGCGGGCGGTAACGTTCGGCGGTGTGGCGGGCGTAGCGGATGAAGCGGGGCGTATCGGCCAGGTATTTGGGCTTGCCGTCGCGCAAGGTCAGGCGGGCAAAGATGCCCAGGATTTTGAGGTGGCGCTGCAAGCCCATCCATTCCACCGCGCGATAAAACTCACCAAAATCGTCGCCCACCGGCAAACCCGCCTGACGCGCCTTTTGCCAGTAGCGCACGGTCACATCGATCACCACCTCTTCTTCCCAGCTTAAAAAAGCGTCGCGCATCAGACTGGCAATGTCGTAGGTGACCGGGCCATAAACCGCGTCCTGAAAATCGAGGACGCCCAGGCTTTGATCGATGTCGGAGAGCATGAGATTTCTGGGCATGAAGTCGCGGTGCACAAACACCCGGGCGCCGCCCAATGCGTGCAGATTGCTGGCCTTGATCTGCGTGAAGGCGTCATCCAGGGTGGCTTGCTGGCCAGCCGTCAGTGACCTGCCGCGGTGTTTGCCGACATACCACTCGGGGAAAAGGGCCAGCTCGCGGCTCAGCAGGGCGTCGTCATAGGGGGGCAGCACGCCGGGCTGTGACGCCAGTTGCCAGCGCAGCAGCGCATCCACCGCGTTCATGTAGAGCCCGTACTGGGCGGCAGTGGGTGACGACAAGCTGCCCGTTGCGGATGGCGGCGAGAGCGCGTCCATCATGGTTCGCGTGCCAAGGTCGCTGAGCAGCATGAAACCGGCAGCCTCATCCCAGGCCAGGATGCGCGGCGCAGACAGCCCGGCGTCG
Organism: Polaromonas sp.; assembly: GCA_031360565.1. Taxonomy (GTDB): domain Bacteria; phylum Pseudomonadota; class Gammaproteobacteria; order Burkholderiales; family Burkholderiaceae_C; genus Polaromonas. The sequence continues at coordinate 4,916 of JANMBW010000209.1, read as the reverse complement.
TGCATCAGCTGCGCCACCTTCACAAATGCGCGGCAATCTTCTTTGTCGGGCGGCGCATCCATGATGATGTAGCGGGTCGCAGCGCTGCTGTCTCCGGTTCGGGCATCAATCCTGAAGTAGCGGCGAAAGCTGGCATCCGCTGATGCCAGCCGGAGACTTTCAAGGTTCAGGGCGTGGGGTCCTGCGGGTTCGCTGATGCCCGCCAGCCAGCCACTGAAAGTCTGGGCGCGCACCGGGTCGGACCAGGCGATGGCATCGAGGGTGGCGGGTGCGGTCATGGCGGGTCCAGGCAGGGCTGATGGGCTGACTCGGTCAGGAAGATAAGGCAGGGCGCGACGCGCGGCCCGGACGGCAGGGCAGGCAGACCGTCATGGATAATCAGCCCTGATTCTACAAACGGGTTCAACGCCTCCTCACGATGCATCGCGCATCCCATTTGCCTTTCACGCTTTCTCAGGTGTCCCGCGCCGTGGCCGGGCTGCTGCCGTGTGCCCTGCTGGGGCTGGCCTGTGGTGTGTCGACGCGCGCGCATGCCCAGGAAAATCCGGCGCCTCCCCTGGTGCTCAAGTCCACACCCATGCTGGCTGAAAAGCTGCCCGAGGGCCCTGACAACCAGCCGCCGACCTTTGTGTTTGGAGACCGGGTGTCCGGTCGGCCCAACCTGGAAACCGTGATCGACGGCAACGCCGAACTGCGCCGCGGCCCGACAGCCATTCGCGCCGACCGCATCGAGTATTTCCAGCCGGACGACACGGTCAACACCCGCGGCAACGTCCGCATCAGCAGTGACGGCAATCAGTTTCAGGGCCCCGAGTTGCAGATCAAGCTCGACACCTTTGAAGGCTATTTCCTCGAGCCGGCATACCGCTTTCTGAGCAATGGTGGAAATGGCCGGGCGCAACGTATCGACTTCATCGATAGCCAGCGTCTCATCGCTCGCAATGCTTCCTACACCACCTGCGAACGCGACAACGAAGCGAGCTGGAAGCCGGCCTGGGTGCTCAGCGGGACCAGCTTCAAATTTGACCTGGAGACCGAGACCGGTGAGGCCAAGGGGGCGGTGCTGCGTTTCATGGATGTGCCTATCCTGGCAGCGCCGACGCTCAGTTTTCCCCTCAGTGACAAGCGCAAATCCGGCCTGTTGCCGCCGACGGTCAGCCTTGACTCGACCAGCGGTTCGGTGCTGTCGCAACCGTATTACTTCAACATTGCGCCCAACCGGGACGCGACCCTTGCGCCAACCGTCCTGAGCAAGCGCGGGCTGGAGCTGAGCGGGGAGTACCGATACCTTGAAAGAGATTATTCCGGACAGTTGCGCGCCAGCTTGCTGCCGAACGACAAGTTGCGTAACCTCAACCGCTGGTCCTACTCCTTGAGGCACATCGGCACGGTCAACACCGGCTTGCAGGCGGTTGGTAATGTGGGCCTGAATCTCAACCTGAACCGCGTCAGTGACAACGATTACTGGCGCGATTTCTCGCGCAACAATATCTCGCTCACCGAGCGCTTGCTGTCCAGTGATGCACGCGTGAGCTGGGGACAGGGCTTCTTCTCAGCGTCGGCACGCGCACTCAAATGGCAGACGCTGCAGGATCCGCTGTCTCCTATCGTGCCGCCCTATGACCGCCTGCCCCAGCTCACGGCCAGCTACTCCCGGATCAACACCCCGATTGGGGGTTTCAATGGCTTCGATGCGTCGCTTACTGGCGACTTCACCCGGTTTTCAGCCGCCTCTCAGCTCACCAACCAGCCCAACAGCGCCCGAGGCGTGGCGTTGGCGCAAATCAGCCGCCCCTGGATTTCACCCGCCGGGTTCATCACGCCCAAATTTCAGCTGCACGCGACCAGTTACCGCTTTGATTCACCCTTGGTCGACGGCAGTCGGTCGGCATCCCGGGTCGTGCCGACCTTTAGCCTGGACAGCGGCTTGCAGTACGAGCGGCAAGCCAGCTACTTTGGCCGCGCCTTCACCCAGACGCTGGAGCCGCGCGCCTTTTATGTGCGCACGCCCTACCGTGACCAGTCCCGCCTGCCGAATTACGACTCCGGCGCCAATGACTTCAACTTCGCCACCGTATTCACTGAAAACGCTTTTGTCGGCAACGACCGCATATCAGACGCCAATCTCCTGACGCTCGGCCTGACGTCGCGTTTGCTGGACCCCGCTTCGGGCGCGGAAGCGGTGCGTCTGGGTGTCGCCCAGCGGCTGCGGTTTGAAGACCAGAAAGTCGCGCTGCCGGGCGGCTTGCCGGTGACCGACCGCATCAGCGACTTGTTGTTTGGCGCGTCCATCAACTGGGTGCCGCAATGGACTTTTGACGGCAACGTTCAGTACAACCCGAAATTGGGCCGATCCGAGCGCAGCACCTTTGGCGCGCGGTACAACCCCGGCAATTACCGGGTGTTAAGTGCCTCACTGCGGCGCCAGCGCGACGTCAGCAACTCGGTTGACATAGCCGGGCAGTGGCCACTCAATGATTTTTGGGGCGACAAGGGCAAAGAGCTGGGTGCCGGCCGTGGCCAGGGCGGAGGCCGCTACTATGGGGTGGGCCGACTCAATTACAGCGTGCCGGATAAAAAGCTGGTCGATGCCATCGTCGGCCTTGAGTACGATGGCTGCTGCTGGATTGGGCGAGTCGTGCTGCAGCGCTCGCAAAACAGCACCGCAACTTCCAACACCCGCATTCTGTTCCAGTTGGAACTGGTCGGGTTCTCCCGCCTTGGCGACAACCCTCTTGGCGTATTGAAATCAAACATTCCCCGTTACCAGTTTTTGCGTGATCAAGTGACCCCGCCCAGCCGCTTTACCAACTATGACTAACTTCTGCTCAACCCGCGCCCAAACCAGTCGTGTGAACTGGGCTGCTCGCCTGTCTATTCCGCTGGTTCTGGCCTCGCTGCTAGCGCTGGCCGGCCCGCCGCTTTCAGCGCAAGGACTTCGGCCGTCAGGCCAGCTGGGCAACCCCGCCGAGCCTCCGCGGAGCGCTGCTGGCAGCGCGGGTCGTGCATCCGGGCCGCAACGGCAGGCGGATTTCATCGTGGCGGTGGTCAACTCGGAACCGATCACCAACAACGAGGTTCGCGGCAAGCTGTTGCGGGCCGAGCAGCAGCTGACGCAGCAGGGTGCGGCGCTGCCTCCCCGAGCAGAGCTGACCCGACTGGTGCTGGAGCGCATCATCAGCGACAAGGCGCAGCTGCAGGCGGCGCGGGCGTCCGGCTTGCGTGTCGATGACAACGCAATCGACGCGGCCATGTCGGGCGTGGCGCAGCAAAACCAGATTTCGGTCGAGGAGTTGCGTCGGCGTGTGGCCGCCGACGGCATAGCGTTCTCTCAATTCCGCTCTGAATTGCGCGATGAAATTTTGGTCAGCCGGTTGCGCCAGCGCGAAGTGGACGCCCGGGTTTCTGTGACTGAATCGGACATTGACCAGTTTTTGCGCGATCAGGATGGCAACAACGACCTGTCGTCGCTGGAACTCAACCTGGCACAGGTTCTGGTGGCTGTCCCAGAAAACGCGACGCCCGCCCAGATTGCCGTGTTGCAGGCCAAAGCGCAGGCTCTGGCAGACCGGGCGCGAGCCGGCGTGGATTTCGCCACGCTGGCCAATGAATCGTCAGATCTTACCGGACGTGCTGCTGGCGGACAGATGGGTTTGCGCAGTGCCGAGCGCTATCCGCCGCTATTTGTCGAGGCAACGCAAAACTTGCGGGCTGGCGGAGTGGCTGGACCGGTGCGCAGTGGCGCCGGTTTCCATATCCTCAAGGTGATTGAGAAAAAGCAGGCTGGCATGCCAGGTGTCAACATCACCCAGACCCGGGTCCGGCACATTTTGCTGCGGCCGACTCCGCAACTGACCGAAGCCGCCGCCAAGGCCAAATTGTTGGACATGAAAAAGCGCATCAGTGCCGGCCAAGCCGACTTTGCCGCGCTGGCGCGTGACAACAGTGTCGATGGGTCGGCCAAGGACGGTGGAGATCTGGGCTGGTCCAATCCTGGTGTGTTTGTGCCGGAATTCGAGCAGGTGATGAATGCCCTGGCTCCTGGGCAGATCTCTGATCCCCTGACTTCCCGTTTTGGTGTGCACCTGATTCAGGTTCTGGAGCGTCGCAACAATCAGCTTTCAACACGGGACCAGCGCGAGCTGGCGCGAAATGTGTTGCGCGAGAAAAAGCAGGAAGACGCTTATTTGGTCTGGGCGCAAGAGGTGCGCGGCCGCGCCTACGTCGAGTATCGGGAACCTCCGCAATAGGATGAAGCACATCCCGCGCAAGCGCTTTGGCCAGCACTTCCTGACTGATCAGGGCATCATCGAAGATATTGTCCAGGCCATCGCGCCCCAAGCGGGTCAGGCCATGGTGGAAATTGGCCCGGGCCTGGCTGCACTGACCCAACCGCTGGTGGAAAGGCTGGGCCACCTTACGGTGATCGAACTCGATCGCGACCTGGCGGCGCAACTCCGAACCCACCCGCAGCTCAACGTGGTGGAGGCAGATGTGCTGAAAGTCGACTTCCGACTTCTGGCCCGCACCCTGTGCGATGCCGAGCAGGCGGAGGGAGTGCCTGGTATCCGAGTGGTGGGCAACCTGCCGTACAACATTTCAACGCCCATCCTGTTTCAGCTGCTCGATGTGGCCGACGTGGTCCAAGACCAGCACTTCATGCTGCAAAAGGAGGTCATCGACCGCATGGTGGCGCAGCCTGCAACCGGTGACTATGGCCGCCTCAGTGTGATGCTGCAATGGCGCTACGACATGGAAAATGTGTTGTCTGTGCCGCCGGAAAGCTTTGATCCACCGCCTCGCGTCGACAGCGCGATTGTGCGTATGCTGCCGAGGCTGGAACCAGCCAAGGTTGATTTTCAGCTCTTGAGTGAGCTTGTCAGAGTCGCCTTCAGTCAGCGCCGCAAGCTGCTACG
>JANMBW010000180.1:0-5345 GCA_031360565.1 Polaromonas sp. | reverse complement strand
CCCGCGCAATCGCGATGCGCTGGCGCTGGCCGCCCGACAGGCGCACACCGCGCTCGCCCAGAAAGGTGTTGTAGCCGTCGGGCAGCGTGCTGATGAATTCGTGCGCAAACGCTGCCCTGGCAGCGGCCCGGGTTTCTTCATCTGTGGCCTCAGGCTTGCCGTACCGAATATTTTCAAGCGCGCTGGTCGAGAAAATCACGGCGTCTTGCGGCACGATGCCGACGCGGTGGCGCAAGTCATTGAGCGCCATGTCACGCGTCGTCACGCCATCCAGCGCAATGCGACCGGCGTTGGGGTCGTAAAAGCGCAGCAGCAACTGAAAGACGGTACTTTTGCCGGCGCCGCTGGGCCCGACAATGGCCACCGTCTCCCCAGGGTTCACGCGCATGCTGAAGTCGCTCAGCGCAGCCTGCAGCGGTCGGGACGGATAGTGAAACGTCACGGCTTCAAATTCAATAGCACTACCGGTAGAAACGACGCGTGCCAGAGCAGGATTTGTAGGTGACCCAATGGGCGATCGGCTATCGAGCAATTCCATCAGGCGTTCGGTCGCACCCGCCGCACGCAGCAAATCGCCGTAGACCTCGCCCAGGACGGCTGCTGCGCTGGCAAGAATGATCACATACACCACGGTTTGGCCAAGGTGGCCGGCGCTGATGTCCCCCCGCATCACCGCCTGCGTGCCCTGGTACAGGCCCCACAGCAAACCGGCCGATGTGGCAATGATGATGAAAGCCACCAGCACTGCCCGGGCCCGGGTGCGGCGAATGGCGGTCTGAAAAGCGCTGGCGGTCGAGGTGTTGAAACGCGCGGCCTCGCGGCCTTCGGCGGTGTAGCTCTGGACGACAGGAATGGCGTTCAGCACTTCGGCCGCGATGGCGCTTGAATCGGCCACCCGGTCCTGGCTGGCACGCGAGAGCTTGCGTACGCGGCGACCAAACCACACGGACGGTGCCACGATCAGCAGCAGGCCACCAATCACCTGAAGCATCAGATAAGGGTTGGTGTAGACCAGCATGATGATGGCACCCAGACCCATCACGGCATTGCGCAGACCCATGCTCAGGGATGATCCGACCACCGTTTGCACCAGCGTGGTGTCGCCTGTCAGTCGGCTCAGCACCTCGCCGGTTTGAGTGGTTTCAAAAAACTCCGGGCTCTGTTTGAGCACATGACCATAGACCGCGTTACGCAGGTCGGCCGTGACGCGCTCACCCAGCCAGCTCACCGTGTAAAAGCGGCCTGCTGAAAAAAGTCCCAATGCGGCCGCCACGGCAAACAGTTCGAAGAAATGGTGACGCAGTGCAATCAGCTGCTCGCCCTTGCCAGCCTCCGTCAACTTGGCATCCACCAGGCCGCCATCAATCAGGCTGCGCAGTGCGATCGGAAAAACCAGGGTGGCCACTGCGGCCAGGAACAGAAAACAGCCCGCTAACGCGATATGACCCTTGTAAGGTCGCAGAAAAGGCAGCAGTCCGGAAAGCGAGCGCGGCGAGCCTTTGGTGGCATTGGCTCGCAACGCATCGGAGGAAGAAATTGGCATGGCAGGAGTTTAGCCACTTGGACTGGCCCGCCCCGATACAGCAGGCGTCGACCAGCGTGAAGTGTGAACGCTTTACAGGCGGAGCGGCGCCGAATACCCCGTCATCTCCAGATACCCCATGCCGACGCGCTTGCCATTGCTGTCGATCAACTCGCTCAGACCTTCCCAGTAGATGGCTCCGGTGGACTGGCGGCTGTCGAGTTCCTGGTTGTCGAGCACGGCCTTGACGGTGTAAAAGTCGGCCGGTGTACGAACCACCCATTCCACCGGGTAGCTGGTCTGCGTGAGCGGACTTTTCCAGATGCGCGTGGGTTTGAAAATCACTTCGCCACGGCTGAAGATATAGGGCGCACCTTTGGCAGACCTGAATGAGCCACCATCCCACACCGCACCGCCGTCCTTATCCCGCAGCCTGAAGGCGGTGAGGGCGCTGCCGTCGTCCAGGTTCATGCCGATCCAGTCCCAGCCGGTCGCGCTGGGGTGCAGCAGCTCCTGGCTCCATTCATGATCCAGCCAGGCCACGCCTTTGACTTCAAAGGTTTTGTCTTTGATGCGCAGGCTGCCGGTGGTCGCCAGCTGCGGCTGGCTGTAGTAGTAGCTGGCCTGTTTGTCGTCTGGCCCCTTGCGGGACAGGCCTTGTTTTCCCTGGAGAAGTACTGGCTGGGTTTCACTGAATTGCAGACTTAGGCCGAAATCGGCGGCGGGCAGGCGGGCGGTATATTTCCCGCCCGTGCCTTCGAGGTGCCAATCGCGCAGTTTGACGCTCATGTCGGTTTCGCTGGCCAGGGCGACGCCAAAACCGTCCCGCGCGATGCGCTGGTCGTGCCAGAGTTTTTTTCCTTCGACATCGGTGATCGCTGCATGCGCAAACAGCAATTGCCTGGCCGCAAATTTTGATGTCATGGCCTGCGCCACGTCTACCCGCGAACGAAAAAAAGTCAGCTGGAATCCGAAGGGACGCTTGCCCGAGGTGCAGTGGCCGGTGATGTACCACCATTCAGTCCGAAAGTCCGGATGCGCACCCCGGTCACGCGGAAACTGCATCAGCCGCGCCGGGAGGGCGCTGACCGCGTCCGCTCCTGACAACCCCGCCAGGCCGGCAGTCAGCAACAAGCAGCGCCTGCTGAATCGATGGGGTTGCCTTGACAGTGCCATGTGCTGATTCTCGCAGCATGCCCTGCTTGCCTGCTTGCTGCAGGGCTTGTGCGCTTGCAGTGCCGGTGCAGACGCGCTAAGCTGAATTGTTCAGTCTGAGCTCTAGGAGGTACACCATGTACAAACGCATATTACTGGCCTATGACGGGTCTCAATCCGGCCAAAAAGCTCTGCTCGATTGTCGTGAAATCGCCCAGTGGAGTCAGGCCAGTTTGAGCCTGGTCGCCGTGACACCCTTGTCGATGCAGATGATTGGTGTCGAGGGCGGGGTCTATGACAAGACGCTGGCCGAGCACGAAAAGGAAAAGTACACCAGTATTCTTGCCGAGGGTGTGCGCCAGCTGGCTGATGCCGGCCACCAGGCGTCTGGCGATGTGCTCCTCGGTGACACGGTCGAGGAAATCACCCGCTATGCCCGCAAGATTGAAGCTGACCTGATCGTGGTGGGCCACCGGCATCTGGAGGGATGGGCGGCTCGTTGGTGGCGCGGTTCGGTTTCCAAGTCCCTGATCGAGCACGCACCCTGCAGCGTGCTGGTCGTCATCACCCACTGACCAGGCTTGAAGGCCGGCCAGGTTAGCCTGCCAGGCGAGGACTTTCGCAGGTGGTCTGAAAAACAATCTCACCGCTGGGCACATGCACGACCTGCACCTGCTGGCGCGTCGGGTCGGCGACGCTTTTGACGGCCACTGCAACGGCCAGGGACGGGTCACTATAAAGCTGCTTGAAGGGGGTGGCCGGGATCAAACTGCCCATCAAGGGATAGACGCTCTCTATGCGGTACTGAGCGGATCTCATTTTTAAATACTCCGGGTGAGGGGTGAAAAAACAGCGCGACGGATGACACGCTGTTGGGAAGTTGGTCGGTATTCGTTGGTAAATTCTTGGGAATGAGTTCAGGCGACGCCTTGTTTGTACGGCTTGGTAAGGCTTGCGTATGTACGGCTTCGCACATAGCCGCATCGGTTTGATGTAACAGCGAAAGCCGGGCCGACCGACTTGCAGACCCAGGCCGGAGACGCTGGGCGTTACCAGGTACTTACCAGTCTTCCTTGACCGCCAGCACCGCATCCTGATTGGCAGCGGCTCGTCCCGCCAGCCAGGCGGTCAGCGTTCCAGCGGCCACCACCGCGGCGCACAAGCCCAGCAGGCGCGTCCAGGGCAGCACCAGGTCCATGGTCCAGTGAAAACTTTGCGGGTTGACCACATGCACCAGCACCAACGCCACAGCCAAGCCGAGTAGCAAGCCTGCCACCGAACCTATCAATGTCCAGGCTGCCCCTTCGCCAGCGACCACAGCCAGAATTTGTCGGCGCGTCAGACCGAGGTGAGCCAGCAGGCCAAACTCCTTGCGCCGCGCCAACACTTGCGCACTGAAGCTGGCGGCAACGCCGAACAGTCCGATCGCAATCGCCACGCCCTGCAGCCAGTAGGTGACGGCAAAACTGCGGTCAAAAATCTTCAGCGAGATGCTACGAATCTGCCGGGTTGATGCAAATTCAATCAATGCACCGGCACCGGCTACCTGGTCGGCTGTGCGCCGGACAGCCTGCTCGACCTCGTCAGTGCTGACGTCGGTATCGAGCCAGATCGCCAGGTCGTTGACGCGCAGGTCGCCGGTCAGGCGCTCGAAGTCGCTTTTGGCGAGAGTGATCGCGCCAAACTGCCGCGCATAGTCGCGCCAAACCCCGGCGACGAAAAACTCGGGTGGTTCCGGTTGCGTGCGAAGTGCTATTGAATCAATAGCATCACGTTCCCGTTCCACCTGGGCTAAGCCGATGAATGATTGTGAAAATGCAGGCGCAAGACGCTTCAGGACGGTGCCTGGCCGCGCGCCGTAAAGATCGACCATGGCTTCACTGACATAAATGCCAATGCTGCCCGGTGGCACCGGCATGACCTTTCCCACCAGGGGCAGTGTGCTGGTCGGATCGCCAATGTCGCGGGCAATCAGCGCCACAGCGGGCCGATCGGCGTCCAGCAGCAGGGCGGTGGTGCGCAGGGTGCTGACCCGGTTGACACCCTTGACCTTGGCGATGGCATCCACCAGCGCAGGCGTAAGGTAGGCCGTGTCACCGGCACTGGTGGACGAGCCCGAAGGCGGTGCAGTGCGCAAATACAAATCGGCCGGCAGCACCACGTCCAGCCACTGCGTGACCGAATCCCTGAAGCTGGCGACCATGACAGTCAGGGCGACCGCCAGACTGAGCGAGGCCACCACGCCGCTGACGGCTACGGCCGCACTCTCGCGCACCCGCCGCGCTCGCTCCACCGCCAGCAAGGGCAGCAGGCGATGCGCTACCCAGGGACTGGCACGGTCGTACAGCAAGGTGATCAGCCAGGGCAGGGCCGTGATGCCACCGACCAACAACAGCGCCACCGACAGATATGCTGCCAATGGAATGCCAAACATCGGCGGGCTCAAGGCCAGCAGACCACTCAACGCTATCAAAATGATACTGAGCCAGTGCGCCTTGCCAGCCCCTGGCGCAGCGCCAAGACCCTTGAGGGTTTGCGCGGGCGGCAGTTTTTGCGCGGCTCGGGCGGGCCACCAGCCACCGACCAGCGCTGCAGCAATACCGAGCGCGCCGTAGGTGAGCGCAGCCGGCGTGCTCCACTGCAAGCTCGGTGCAACGCCAGCAAAGTA
>JANMBW010000123.1:0-1909 GCA_031360565.1 Polaromonas sp. | reverse complement strand
GCATCTGGTGGTTTTGCAAGATGCGGGCCTGCAGGCGGTGCCAGAAGCCTGGCGCAGCAAGACCCGCGTGATCTACCAGTCGGCAGCGCGGCTGAAGCCAGCGGTCAAATCCAGCCAGACCTTTCGCGCCGTGATGGTGGGCCACCTGCGCGATGAAAAAGACCCGCTGACCTTCATGCAGGCGGCTTGTCAGGACTTCAACGCAGGGGTGGTCTTCGACCAGATCGGGCTGGCGCTGGACCCCGCCTTGGAAGACGCTGCCAGGGCAACGATGGCGCGCGCGCCGCACTACCGCTGGCTGGGCGGCTTACCCCGTGCGGAAACCCGCCAGCGCATCAAGCGTGCGCATGTGCTGGTCAGCTGCTCGCGCATGGAAGGTGGCGCCCACGTCATTCTGGAAGCGGTTCAATCCGGCACGCCGGTGCTGGCATCGCGCATTGACGGCAACGTCGGCATGCTGGGACCGGATTACGCAGGCTACTTCGAACTTGGCGATGCGTTGGGGCTGGCCGCACTGGTGCGGCGTTGCGCAGGCGATTCCCATTTTCTGGGCCAGCTGCAATCCCAATGCCAGCAACGCGCCCACCTGTTCGAACCGCCAGAGGAAAAGCGCCTTGTTTTAAACTTGGTGACATCTGCCATCGGATCCTCTATCGGATCTGCCACCGGGCACCAGTGACCCGCTGCCCTGAAAGACTTGCCATGAACGCGCCCGAAACTTTAAATGCCACTTCCCGTCCACCCGTCCCACGCCTGACCAGCCTGTCGCACGGAGGCGGTTGCGGCTGCAAGATCGCACCGGGTGTGCTGAGCGAAATCCTCAAAAACTCCAGCAACCTGCCGATTCCACCCGAGTTGCTGGTGGGAATTGAAACCGCCGACGATGCCGCTGTCTACCTGCTCAATGACGAACAGGCACTGATTGCAACGACCGATTTCTTCATGCCTATCGTCGATGACCCGTACGACTTTGGGCGCATCGCAGCCACCAACGCCATCAGCGATGTGTATGCCATGGGCGGCACGCCGATCCTGGCGCTGGGCCTGGTCGGCATGCCGATCAACGTGCTGCCGCTGGAGACCATAGGCGCAATCTTGCGTGGCGGCCAGGACGTTTGCCGGGATGCCGGGATTCCGATTGCCGGCGGTCACACGATTGACTCGGTTGAGCCGATTTATGGTCTGGTGGTGCTGGGCCTGGTGCATCCGTCGCGGGTCAAGAAAAACTCGGGCGCCCGCGCGGGAGACGTGCTGGTGCTGGGCAAGCCCTTGGGCATCGGCATTTTGTCGGCTGCGCTGAAAAAGGAGATCCTTCCGCCTGAAGGCTATGCACAGATGATTGCGGTGACCACCCAACTCAATAAGCCCGGTATCGCGCTGGCCAAACTCGAAGGTGTGCATGCCCTGACCGATATCACTGGCTTTGGCCTGGCCGGGCATTGTCTGGAGCTGGCGCGCGGCGCTGGTTTGCAGATGCGTCTGAACTGGACCCAGATGCCCCTGATAAAGGGTGTGCGCGAGCTGGCAGCCCAGGGCCATGTCACGGGCGCATCGGGTCGCAACTGGGACAGTTATGGCGAGGAGGTCAGTTTGCCGGCTGATTTTCCGGCGGCCGACAAGGCGCTTTTGAGCGATCCCCAAACCTCTGGCGGCTTGCTGGTGTCCTGCAGTGCCGACAGTGCCACAGCTGTGCTGGCGATTTTTCATGCTGAGGGTTTTGCCGATGCAGCCGTGGTCGGAGAAGTCACCGCCGGGCGGGGAGTCGTGGTTTATCAGAGCTAATCAGGGTAAGCTCCAACTGCCCGACCCAGCCACCCACCCTACGCTAACGTCGCTGGAGCGAGGCCCCACAGCACCGGACCTGTCCAGGGGATTGCAGGCGCGATGTGATGTTTTGAAGAGCCTCTTG
>JANMBW010000206.1:0-3937 GCA_031360565.1 Polaromonas sp. | reverse complement strand
TCGCGGTTTTTCCGGCCAATCTGCACATGGCGCTTCATCCTGAACTGTTCCCACAGTTCACTGCCACCGGTTTGTGGCTGCGCCTGCCCCTGCAAGCTGTCGTGATTGCGTGGGCATACTGGTATGCCCGACCCGATGCCGCCGCAAGCCTGGCCAAAACGGTCTGATGAGGCGAAGCGATTGAGTACGGAGTACGGGCGGCCCGGCGGCCCACCTCAAGCCGCGTGGTCAGGTCGCTGGCGATTCAATGCAGGCGGATGTCCTGCTGCTTGCGCCGGGTCGATTGACCACCCTGGGTTGATGCGGGAACCGTGCGCGCGTCAGCTGCGTCTTGCGCAATTTGCGATGCGTTCGTCATGGTCGTGCCCACCGCCTCGGCCATTATTTTGAAAGATTCCATCAAAGGCGTGGGCATCACAGCAGGGGCCTGTTGAATTTGCTCCGTCCAGCCGCGTGCCATGTCCATCGCACGGCTTTGGCATACGCCCGCCAGCTCCAGCTGGTTTTGGCCGAAGGCGTTGGCTATTCCGCTCCAGTAGCCGATGATCCGCTCCGCCTGTAAACGCGCGAGGTCGGCACTGACCTCCTGGAGTTGCGCCTGATCCGCGTTGTTCTCAAGTTTTTGATAGCAGCTGGCATAGTCTGCCAGTGACTTCTCAATCTGGTCGATCTGGTATTGGCGAATGCGCTGCTGGCCCTCGAGCAGCACATTGTTGTAATGCAAACTGAAATTCAGGGCGGTGCGGTAAAAGTTCAAAAGCGGTTCTGAAATAACCATGGCAAGCTCCGGTGGGGGAATGAAATGGACCCGCAGACGGTAGGAACTACCGTCGATCAAGCCCATTTGGGCCGGATTCTACGAGTGCCCAGCCAGCCACTCTGTGCGGTGCCGCACACAACAGCCGTCTCCTTTTGGTCATCTTTGCCTCGGGGCGCTGCGACCGCATATTTCTTGCGGGAGTTTTTGGGCGACATGTTGTGCTGTATAAGACAATGTTCCCTCCCCAAACGGCAGCACCTATTGCCTGATTTTGCCAAGAGCCAACACGCCATGAACATAGACCACCAGCACCTCAGCCAAGATCCCGACCCCCAGGAAACCAGCGAATGGCGCGAGGCATTTGACGCGCTGGTGGCCACCCAGGGCGCCGCGCGTGCCCGGCAAATTCTGGACGAACTGAGCCGCAGCGCCAGAACCCAGCGAATTGGCTGGCAGCCCGAGCTGTGCACGCCCTATGTCAACACCATCAACGTCAGCGAGCAGCCGGTCTTCCCCGGCGACCTGGCGATTGAAGAGCGCATTGCAGCGCTGATGCGCTGGAACGCCCTGGCCATGGTAGTGCGGGCCAACCAGGCCGAGTCCGGCGGCTCCAGCGAACTCGGTGGTCATATCGCCAGCTACGCCAGCGCGGCTGACCTGTTTGAAACCGGCTACAACCACTTTTTTCGTGCGCGTGAGGGCACAGGCGAAGGTCAGCATCGCGGCGATCTGGTATTTTTTCAGCCGCACAGCGCGCCCGGTGTGTATGCGCGAGCCTACCTCGAAGGCCGGCTAAGTGAGAAAGATCTGAGCTTTTATCGCCAGGAACTGACCGCGCCCAGCCAGGGTGCGCACGGACTGTGCAGCTATCCGCACCCGTATTTAATGCCTGACTTCTGGCAGTTCCCCACCGGCTCCATGGGCATCGGTCCCATCAGTTCGATTTACCACGCGCGCTTCATGCGCTACCTCACCCACCGCCGCTTGCTCGACTGCGGCGGACGCAAGGTCTGGGGTGTGTTTGGCGACGGCGAGATGGACGAACCAGAATCGATGAGCGCCCTGACGCTGGCGGCGCGTGAGGGGCTCGACAACCTGGTCTGGGTGGTCAACTGCAACCTGCAACGGCTGGACGGACCCGTGCGGGGCAATGGCCGCATCATCGACGAACTTGAAAAATTGTTTGCCGGTGCGGGCTGGAACGTGATCAAGCTGGTCTGGGGCAGTGACTGGGACGGCCTGTTTGCCCGGGACGTCACCGGCGCCCTGACCAAAGTTTTCGCCAACACCGTCGATGGCCAGATGCAGACCTTTGCTGCCAAGGACGGACGCTTCAACCGCGACAACTTTTTTGGCCAAAACCCGGAACTGGCCCAGCTGGCGCAGGGCATGACCGATGAGCAGATTGACCGCCTCAAACGCGGTGGCCACGACCTGGTGAAAATCCACGCCGCCTACACCGCGGCGGCCCGGCACCAGGGTCAACCAACCGTGATTCTGGCGCACACTAAAAAGGGTTACGGCATGGGTAACGCCGGCCAGGGCAAGATGACCACCCATTCGCAAAAGAAGTTTGATGAAGACGATCTGATTGGATTTCGTAACCGCTTTAATCTGCCGCTCAGTGACGAGCAGGCCAAGCGTATCGACTTTTACAAGCCTGCCGACGACAGTGCAGAAATGAAGTACATGCATGCCAGGCGCTCGGCCCTGGGCGGCTATTTGCCCAAGCGTGACACTGCGGCAGAAAAGATCGCCATTCCGGCCCTGCCTTCGTATGCCGGCTTTGCGCTGGCAGCCGATGGCAAGGAAATGAGCACCACGATGGCTTTCGTGCGCATGCTGGGTGGCCTGCTGAAAGACGCCGCGCTCGGGCCAAAGATCGTGCCCATCGTGGCAGACGAAGCGCGTACCTTTGGCATGGCCAACCTGTTCAAGCAGGTCGGTATTTATTCCAGCGTCGGCCAGCGTTACGCCCCCGAAGACATTGGCTCGGTACTCAGCTACCGCGAAGCCCTGGACGGGCAGATTCTTGAAGAAGGCATCAGCGAAGCGGGTGCGCTGGCCAGCTGGACCGCAGCGGCTACCAGTTACAGCGTGCACGGCCTGGCGATGCTGCCGTTTTACATCTACTACTCGATGTTCGGCTTTCAAAGGGTGGGCGACCAGATCTGGGCTGCCGCCGACCAGCGGGCACGCGGCTTTCTGCTGGGCGCCACGTCTGGCCGCACCACGCTCAGTGGTGAAGGCCTGCAACACCAGGACGGCACTAGTCAACTTGTGGCCGCGACGATTCCGAACTGCAAGGCCTACGATCCAGCCTTTGCCTGCGAACTGGCGGTGATCATCGACCAGGGCATGCGCGAGATGATGGTCGAGCAGCAGGACGTTTTTTACTACGTCACGATGATGAACGAAAACTATGCGCAGCCGGATTTACGCGCCGGCAGCGAAGCCGACATCATTCGCGGTTGCTATGTATTTGATAGCTATAAACCCAAACCAGATGCTGGCCAGGGTAATAAAAAATCCTCAGTCGAGGCCAAAAACGTGACTTTGATGGGCTCAGGCGCCATCTTGACGGAAGTGATCAAGGCCGCCCAGCAACTGGCCGATCAAGGCATCCACGCCACGGTCTACAGCGTGACCAGTTGGAGCGAAGTGGCACGTGATGGTGCCGCCTGCCAGCAACGCCAGCTCAAGGGCGAGCAGGCCCAGACCGACGCGTTCATCGCTAAGCAACTGGCAAGCAGCCGTGGTCCCATCATTGCCGCCAGCGACTACGTGCGGGCCGTGCCCGAGAGCATTCGAGCCTTCGTGCCCGAGGGCCGTTCCTACCTGACTCTCGGTACCGATGGTTTTGGCCGCAGCGACACCCGCGCCGCACTGCGTGAACACTTTGGCGTCGATGCGCAAAGCATCGTCAATGCCGCGCTGCATCAACTGAAAGCGGCATAAGAAAAGCCCTGGCTTATCCCCCAGGAGTGGCTGTGAGCAGGGTGCGAATGGCCCTCGGATAAATCAGGTGCTCCTGCGTCAGCACCCGCGCTGCCAGCGTGGCGGCGGTATCACCCTCCAGCACCGGCACCACTGCCTGCGCCAGGATGGGGCCGTGGTCTAGCTCAGCAGTTACCAGGTGCACGGTAGCCCCGGCAAATTTGCAGCCCGCGTCGATGG
>JANMBW010000073.1:0-6706 GCA_031360565.1 Polaromonas sp. | reverse complement strand
GGCCGGATGCCTTGGAAAGCGTTCGCGAACCCACCGGCTGGCCATCGGCAATGTAGCGCTCAACCAGCGCTTTTAACAACAATCGGGCTCGGTCGTCCAGCATGCAGCCATTCTACGAAGGCTGGGGCAATTCTTGTGATGTAATTTGGCGATGCACTCGCAATTTCGCCACGTCGCCTTGATTGGGAAATACCAGGCATATGGGTCGCGCTTTGCATTGGAGAACATTGCGCATTTTCTTTATGACCATGGATGCGAGGTCGCGATTGAGGCAGACACGGCGAGCAATACCGGCTTAGCGCAGTACCCCATTTTGGATGTCGCCGGGATTGGCGCACATTGTGATCTGGCGCTGGTGGTGGGCGGCGACGGAACCATGCTGGGCATTGGTCGCCGGTTAGCCAAATTTGGTATTCCGCTGATTGGTATTAATCAGGGGCGCTTGGGCTTTATCACCGATATCGCTTTTGAAGATTACCAGTCCATTCTCAAACCCATGTTGGCTGGTGAGTTTGAAGAAGACCGTCGCTGGATGATGCAGGCTGAGGTGATGCGCGACGGTCGCTGCGTCTTCAATGCCACCGCTATGAACGATGTTGTCGTCAACCGTGGCGCGACAGCTGGCATGGTTGAACTTCGCGTTGAAGTTGACGGTCGTTTTTTGGCCAACCAGCGGGCAGACGGCCTGATTGTTGCCTCGCCTACAGGTTCGACCGCGTACGCGCTTTCTGCTGGCGGACCCTTGCTGCATCCATCCATTGCGGGTTGGATTCTGGTGCCGATTGCACCGCACACCCTTTCAAACCGGCCGATTGTCTTGTCAGATGCTGGCGAGATCACCATCGAAGTTGTCGCTGGGCGAGATGCCAATGCTAATTTTGATATGCAGTCAATGGCCAGCCTGTTGCACGGTGACAGGATCAACGTGAAGCGATCTGAATACCAGATGCGTTTTTTGCATCCCAGGGGCTGGAGCTACTTTGACACCCTGCGCAAGAAGCTTCACTGGAACGAGGGCGTGGCATGAGCCTGAAAAGTATTTCCTTGCGCGACTTTGTCATTGTGAAGTCTCTCGACCTCGACCTCGAGAAGGGCTTCACCGTACTGACTGGCGAGACCGGTGCAGGGAAATCTATCCTCATCGATGCGCTTCAGCTCACACTCGGTAGCCGCGCCGATGCGGGAGTAGTTCGCGAAGGCGCGCCGCGCTGCGAGATCAGCGCAGAATTTGACAGTCCCCCTGCGCTTGAAAATTGGCTGGACGAGGCGGGCCTGACCTCAGGCGATACGCTTTTGCTCAGACGCACGATAGATAGCCAGGGCAAAAGCCGTGCATGGATCAATGGCAGCGCAGCCACGGCGTCGCAACTCAGAGACATTGCCGACAAACTGGTCGACATTCACGGGCAGCACGCTTGGCAAAGCCTGACCCGACCCGATGCCGTGCGGGGTTTGCTCGACTCGTATGGCGGGGTATCCACCCAGGTGCTGACAGGGCTATGGCAAGACTGGAAGTTGGCGCAAAAAATACTACTGGAAGCACGCGGCGGGCAGGATAGTCTGCAACGCGAGCGGGAGCGCCTGGCCTGGCAAATTGGTGAGCTGGATCAGTTGTCTCCGGGAAGTGACGAGTGGGAGGATCTGAACCGGCAGCACAGCCGGCTGGCTAACGCACAGGCTCTTCGTGATGCCGTTCAATCTGCCCTGGACGCGCTGGAAGACTCTGAACAAAATGCCGCTAGCCAATTGACTCGGGCACTGACGGTTCTCCAGGGTCAGGAGCATATTGAGCCCCAGTTCAAGGCACTGACCGACGTGCTCGCCAGCGCGCTGGCACAAACAGAGGATGCCATTCACTCACTGCATGGCTACGAACGGCACGCTGAACTGGATCCCCAAAGCTTGGACCAGCTCAATGAGCGCCTGTCCTTGTGGATAGGGCTGGCCAGACGCTACAAACGCCAGCCTGCTGATCTGCCGGAGCTACTCCATTCCTGGCGGACTGAATTGCAAAAGCTCGATGCCGCGGTCGACCTGGACGGTCTTGAAGAAGCTGAAAAACGTACGCACGCCGCTTATCTTGATGAAGCCCGGCGGGTTTCAAAAATGCGCGTCAAAGCAGCACCCGCACTTGCCAAAGCCATCACCTTGGCCATGCAGGGATTGGGCATGCAGGGCGGGAAATTTGAAGTGGCTCTCCACACACTGGAACAAGTGGCCCAGTACGGTCTGGAGCAAGCCGAGTTTCTGGTAGCCGGTCACAGCGGCACCAGCCCTAGGCCGGTCGGTAAAGTGGCATCAGGTGGCGAGTTGTCCCGGATTGCGTTGGCTATCGCGGTCACGACCAGCCAGCTTGGTGAGGCACAAACCCTCATCTTTGACGAGGTCGATTCAGGCGTAGGCGGCGCAGTTGCTGAAACGGTGGGACGTCTGATGAAGCAGCTTGGCAAGGATAGACAGGTCATGGCGGTTACTCACCTGCCTCAGGTTGCCGCCTGTTCTGACCAACATCTGGTCGTCGCCAAGCAGACCGAAAAAGGCCAGACCCTCAGCACGGTCGCGCCGGTCAATGGCGAACAGCGCGTGGCTGAAATCGCACGCATGCTGGGAGGAGAGCGGCTGTCAAACACCACGCTGGCACACGCCAAGGAAATGTTGGGCCAATGATCACGCCATTGGAAATGGTGATCATCACGGGCATGTCTGGCTCGGGCAAATCTGTAGCACTGCACGCATTGGAAGACGCTGGTTATTACTGTGTCGATAACTTGCCTCCAGAGCTCTTGACGGACTTTGCGGCGCTCGAAGAGCAGCATGGTGCCCGCCGGGTCGCTATTGCCATGGATGTGCGCAGCGCAACCTCGCTTCCCCTGGTTCCCAAACAGCTCCAGCAGCTTCGCGGACGGGGCATCACTGTTCAATCCCTGTTTCTCGACGCCAATACCGACACTTTGGTTAGACGCTTCTCAGAAACGCGCCGTCTGCACCCGCTTTCGCGCATCAGCACGCCTGACCAACACCGGGCGCTGGTAGATGCGATTGAACTCGAACGCGAGCTGCTCGGCGAGATGCGGGAACAGTCCCATGTGGTGGACACCAGCAAGATTCGTACATCCCAGCTTCAAAGTTACGTGAAGACCTTGATTGCTGTACCCGCCAATCAATTGACCCTGGTCTTTGAATCTTTTGCCTTCAAGCGGGGCGTGCCGCTTGACGCAGACTTTGTGTTCGATGTGAGAATGTTGCCCAATCCCCATTACGAAGCTGGGCTGCGCGACTTGACGGGGCGAGATCCCGAGGTAGCTGGCTATTTGCGCGGGCATGCAGAGGTCGGCGTCATGTTCAAGCACATCGAGCAGTTCATCAGCTACTGGCTGCATGCGCTGATCAGGGACCATCGAAGTTACGTCACGGTTGCTATCGGTTGCACAGGCGGACAGCACCGCTCCGTGTACTTGGTTGAAGAATTGGCGCAAGCTTTCAACACGTCGTGGAAAACCCTCAAACGTCACCGCGAACTCGACGCAGTCGCCTGATGGCCAAGGTCATACCGGATTTTTCGTAAGCAGCTTGCGAATCGGCGCGGGCAAACCCAGGGCCGGCCACTCATTGACTGCAAACCAGCCGCCAGTTTCGGGGGGAGCTGCCTCTGCCGTTCTCGCAG
The DNA here is from genome assembly GCA_031360565.1 of Polaromonas sp. Taxonomy (GTDB): domain Bacteria; phylum Pseudomonadota; class Gammaproteobacteria; order Burkholderiales; family Burkholderiaceae_C; genus Polaromonas. The sequence continues at coordinate 3,042 of JANMBW010000073.1, read as the reverse complement.
GCATGCGGTCGGTTAAAGAAAATTGAACCACCACCGGGTGCAGTTGCAGATCCTTGTGGGTCAACACATGTTTGACCGGGCCAAGGACCGCCACTCGCCGTTTCAGTCCCGCCGGAAGACAATCTTGGATGCTCTCTACGCCCTCAAACACAGGCAAGCAATACAGCCCACCCCAAATTCCTTGATCTGGCCTGCGCTCCAGCCACACCGAGCCATCAGGTCTTTGTGCCCAAAGTAGCCCAAGCGTTTGCACGCTGCGCTTAAGCTTCCTGGTTTTAACGGGGAATCTTTCGGGCTCCCCCGAGGCAAAGCCCTGACACGCGCTTTGAACCGGGCAGGATGCACAGGCCGGTTGCCGCCGCGTACAGACGGTCGCTCCCAAATCCATCAACCCCTGGGTGTAACGCGGCATACCCTCGGTCAGGTCATGATCGGGCAAGAAACTGGCGGCCAGGTCCCAAAGCTGGCGCTCGTGCAAGCGCTCGGCCAGATCGCCAGAAAATGCCAGTACCCGCGTGAGTACACGTCTGACATTGCCATCCAGAATGGTCACCCGTTCGGAAAAACAAATGGAGGCAATTGCTGCTGCGGTAGAGGGGCCTATGCCCGCCAGCGTTTGCAACTGTGCGGCGGTCGATGGAAATTTTCCACCGTGAACATTTACCACTTGCTGGGCGCAGCGGTGAAGGTTACGGGCGCGGCTGTAGTAGCCAAGACCACTCCACAAGGCGAGGACGTCATCAAGCTTTGCCGAGGCCAGTGCGCTGACCATTGGAAAGCGCTGCAAAAATCGGGCGTAGTACTCCAGCACGGTTTGCACCTGGGTCTGCTGAAGCATCACTTCAGACAACCACACCCGGTAGGGATCCCGGGTGTTCTGCCAGGGCAGGCTGTTACGTCCGAATTTTTTTTGCCAGGTGATCAGGTCCCGTGCAAAGTCTGGCTTTGGGGCATTGATTGCCCTCAAGCTGCAGCGCTGACCAGCGCCAAATGTCGGGGTCCTGGTGACTGCGGCGTGGCCGTCACTTTGGGCCCGCTGGCCAGGTGCGCGGTCAGCTCAGTGATTTTTTTATCGAGTTCATCGAGAACCGTTTCCTGACTATCGATTTCGCTCATGCGCTCGTCCAGGCCCGACGCAGCGCTCTGGATCCGCTCGATCGCTTCAATTCGTCGACCGAAATTACGGCGCCGCTCCCGGAGCTGAGCGTCCAGTTGCGAGGCTGCCGACTTGTTCCAAAGCTCGACCTCGCCCAGCGCAGACTCATACACAACCCTTAGTCGGGTCGAAAGCGCTCGAACCAGCCGATCGGAAAAGTCGGGCTGTGACAGTTTCAAAACATTGCTGATACCCAGGTACTGCAGGTGGCTACGCTCAATGGCATCCAGGTCGCGCAAGTAGCTGGTCAATTGGGGCTCTTTGGGTGCCTGCAGTGAGAAGCCGAACTCGGCATTGAGTTGCTTGAAAGCCGCCAACAGCATCGCATGAATTTCTCCGCTGGTAATCTGCGACTTTTGCAGGGCCTCGCGAAGACGGGAGAAAGTCTGCCCATAAGCTTTCTTGACGCCCAGCTTGATGCCGGGCTGCTTCAGGGCATGCGTCAACTCCGCCAGCTCACCTTTGAGTGTGGAGGTACCCAACAGATGGAAGAGCTCCCGAAGCAGCTTGACATGAACCGATCGCACGGCGTAAATCTTGGATCCGCTGGCGTCAAAATCGCCCTGCTCCTGCTCAATTCGCAAGCGCATGTGATTGATGACCGACACATTTTTTCCGCGCAAACCCCGCAGCTCGTCCATTTGTTCGGCCAGGTCGCGGCGACGGATGTGTATAGCCCGACCGGCTTCTAGTCGCAATTCAGCGATGCCGACTGACACCGCAGCACGCAAAACTTTTTGGCGCTGGCCCATGACGCCCTCTGACAAAGCCAGCTCCAACGCGGGTAACTGGCTGGCCTGCAGCAAATCGTGATCGCGGGTCACCTTTGCCACCAGCCCCTTTTGCGCTGACACCGGAATGACCTGCGATTGAGGCAGCCCCAGAATTTCGGCAGAGGTCGCACGCTGCCGGTCAATCTGCCGCTGCACCTGCTCGGGCGAACTCAGCGCATCCCATAGCGTATCGATCTTGTTGAGAACCACCAGCCGAGATACCGCTCCCTCTTCTCCGGTTACCAGATGCTCACGCCAGATCGCCAGGTCTGACTTGGTGACCCCAGCGTCAGCCGCGAGAATAAACACCACCGCATGAGCTTGCGGGATCAAACTCACTGTCAGCTCAGGCTCGGCACCGATGGCATTAAGACCGGGCGTATCCAGAATCACCAGTCCCTGCTTGAGCAGGGGATGGGCAATGTTGATCAGCGCGTGACGCCACCTTGGCACTTCGACAAGTCCATCAGATCCGACCAAGGGGTTGTCCGCTGCGTTCTCGTCGTTCCAGAAACCCAGCGCTCTGGCCTCGTCTTGAGTGACGTGCCGAACTTCGGCCACTTTCTCCAGCGCCTGTGCGAGCTGCGCGGGGTCATTGACGTCCAGATTGACACGGGTCCACTTTTCTGGAACCGCTCGCCACTCCATAAGCGCCTGAGTCTGCAGCCGGGTTTCAATCGGTAGCAAGCGCAGACAGGGGGGGACGTCGGCGTCGTAACCGAGTTCGGTTGGACACATGGTGGTGCGACCGGCGCTCGCGGGCATGATGCGACGACCGTAGCCCGCAAAAAAGATCGCATTGATCAGCTCGGACTTTCCGCGGGAGAATTCGGCTACAAAAGCCACCATTACCTTGTCCGAGCGGACCTGTGACTCGAGCCTGCGCAGACGCTCTTCGACCGCCGCATCGAGCAAGTCGTGATCCTTCATCCACTCGCCGAGCAGTTTGAGCCGCAAGGCAAATTCCCGTCGCCATATGCCGTGCTGGTCGAATTGTTCGTTAAAAGACATCATTGATCGTCGCAAGTTGTCAGGCAATATAGCATCGCACTTCTGAAACTACTAACCGAAATGGCCTGCCTTTGCCCTCGCGATCGCCCCTCCTGCACGGCA
>JANMBW010000028.1:0-7691 GCA_031360565.1 Polaromonas sp. | reverse complement strand
CGTGGCCAACAAGCCGCAATACTGGGGCGCATCCGGCGGGCTGGAGTACGAAGCGGCCTGGGCGCTGGGCGCTGCCAACGGCGTCAAGGACCTGGAAGCCTTGCAATACGCCACCATGATCTGCAACGAGCAAGGCATAGACCCGATCAGCTTTGGCGCGACGGTGGGAGCGGTGATGGAGCTCTATGAAATGGGCGTGCTCAGCAAGGAACAGGTGGGTATCGAGGCGCCGTTTGGCTCGGCCCAGGCCTTGACCTTTCTTGTAGAAGAAACTGTCGCTGGCCGGGGTTTTGGCAAGGAGATTGGTCAGGGCTCCAAACGCTTGACGGCCAAGTTCGGCCATCCCGATTTGTCCATGACCTCCAAGGGGCAGGAGTTTCCGGCTTACGACGGCCGAAGCATTCAGGGCATTGGCCTGGCCTATGCCACGAGCAACCGCGGTGGCTGCCATTTGCGCGGCTACACCATTGCTTCGGAAGTGCTGGGCATTCCCATCAAGACCGATCCGCTTGAGCATGAAGGAAAGCCCGAGTTGGTCAAGGCCTTTCAGGATGCCACCGCAGCGTTTGATTCATCGGGCCTGTGCGTCTTCACCACCTTTGCCTGGGGACTGGCCGACCTCGCGCCGCAGTTGCAGGGCGCGATTGGCGAGCAGTACACGACTGAAGAGCTTGAAAAAATTGGCGAGCGTGTCTGGAACCTGGAGCGCGAGTTCAACAACGCTGCCGGCTTTACCAAGGCCGACGATTCGCTGCCCAAACGCCTGCTGACGGAAGCCGCCAAAACCGGACCCGCCAAAGGCAAGGTCAGCATGTTGCCGCAGATGCTGCCCAAGTACTACGAAGCGCGTGGCTGGGATCCGGAAGGCCGTCCCACTGCGGCGACGCGTCAGCGGCTGGGACTTTAAAAGTCGGCATGCCATCATCGAAGGGGGCATCTTGCCCCTTTTGAATTTCTGGAGCACTCATGACCCATCACGTCATTCTGGGCGCAGGCCCTGCCGGCATCATCGCGGCTGAGACCCTGCGCAAGCACGCACCTGCTGACACCATCACGGTGGTGGGTAATGAAAGGGAAGCGCCGTACTCGCGCATGGCCATTCCTTATCTGTTGATGGGCAACATCGGCGAGGCGGGTACCCACCTCAGAAAAAGCGCTACCCACTGGTCTGATTTGAAGATAAATCTGCTTCAAGCCCAGGCAGAACGGGTGGATATTGCTACTAAAAAAATAGCATTTACCGATGGTCAAACGCTGGACTACGACACCCTTTTGATCGCCACCGGCTCGCAGCCAATGCAGGCGCCGATTCCCGGTATCGCCAGTGCAGGCGTGCATGCCTGCTGGACACTCGATGACGCACGTCACATCATGGCGCTGGCCCAGCCTGGCGCGCGGGTTCTACAAATGGGCGCGGGCTTTATTGGCTGCATCATCCTGGAGGCGCTGGCCGCTCGCGGCGTGCAGCTCAGTGTGGTCGAGATGGGCGATCGCATGGTGCCGCGAATGATGGGGCCCACCGCAGGCGGCATGATTCGGGACTGGTGCGAAGCCAAGGGCGTCAAGGTGTACACAGAAACCAAGGTCGAGGCGATTGAGCCGGGCACGCCGTTGACAGTGCGCCTCTCCAATGGCCAGACTGTCGAAGCCGATCTGGTCATCAGCGCGACAGGTGTCCGCCCGGCGATAGGTTTTTTGAAGGACAGCGGCATACGCTGCTTGCAGGGGGTGCTGACCGATGCCACCATGCAGACCAACGTACCGGGTATCTATGCCGCCGGCGATTGTGCCGAGGCCTTCGACAAGGTCAGCGGGCAAACCATCGTCAGTGCGATCCAGCCCAATGCTGCCGAGCAGGCGAGGGTGGCAGCGCTCAATATGGTCGGGCAGCGCGCCGAACTTGCAGGTGTGACGCAGATCAACGTGCTCGACACGCTGGGTTTGATTTCAACCAGCTTTGGCGCCTGGCAGGGCGTGCCGAGCGCCGAGGGCGGAGAGCATGTGGAACTCACAGACAAAGCCGCAGGCCGGCACTTGAGCCTGCAGTTCAAGGGTGATGTGCTGGTCGGCTGCAACAGCGTGGGCTGGACCGAGCACGTCGGTGTGATGCGTGGTCTGGTCGAAGGCCAGGTCAAATTGGGGGCGTGGAAAGACTGCCTGAAAAAAGATCCGACCCAGCTCATGCAGGCCTATTTGGCCACTGCCCAGGCGCAGGACAGCTGGAGCGGGGCCGGCGATGCCCGGCGGCGCTGATAGCAACATCTGCCCATGAAAATTGTCTTCAAGCTGTTTGCATCACTCACGGACTATCTGCCGCTGCACGCCAGGCAGGCCAATTTGATGCAACTCGACGTAGCGCCCGACGCATCCATCAGCGACATCATCGAACCCTTTGGCATGCCTCCCAGACTGGTGCACCTGGTGCTGGTCAATGGCACCTACATCCAGCCCGAGGCGCGGCTGACCCACACCCTCAATGAAGGTGATGTGCTGGCCATCTGGCCACCGATTGCCGGCGGCTGATGCAGTCAGCGTATGAAGAAAGTTTTGACCGCGACATGGGTTGTACCGAGGCCCAGTGGTTGGGCTGGTTGCCCGCAGCGCTGGGCGAACACGCCTGGCAGCGCGACGGCGCCTGTGTACAGGTAGCCATAGGCGATGGACGCCTGGCGCTGTCGTGGCAGGATGCACCGCCGCGTGTGATCGCTCTGATGCAAGTGCCGCGCCTGCTGGTGCGTTTCAGGTTCACTGGCCTCGACGACGCGGCGCGCTATGCCTTCATGAAGCGCTTTGATTTGTACATGCAACGCGGGGGTGGCTGATGGGTTGACTGGCTTTGCTATCGTGGTAGGGCGATGGCTGCGCCAACTACGGCGCGGTCGTATTTCGATCCATAAACGCGGTTGAATTCCGAGAATGCGAATTCGCCCGTGCAGTGGCCAGCAGCCACGCGCTCGAACTTCCATTTGTCCCTAAAGCGTGTCACCAGACTCATCACCTCCTCGTCTGGCGTCTCCGCCAGATGGAATCCGCCGAAGACGCTGTAAACCTTCGGTTCGATCTTGACGGCTGCTTCTAGAATCTTCTCGATGCCCGGATGCGAACAGCCGACGATGACCACCAGCCCCTGCGGCGTCTTGACTGCCATCGAGATTTCGTTCATCTCCTTCGTACCGGTCACGTCGGAAACGGTTGAAAAAAGCCAGAAACCTGGCAGCACCTCGGTAGGGGTCCTGATTTGCGCGAAATAGGCATTCGGCCATGGCGAATCCGAGCCGATTTGTGGCGGAACCTTGCGATCGAAATAGTGCATGTCCTCGGGTGCCGTTTCAACGTGACGCTTGATCAGGTTGACGAGTCCAGGTGCTGAAGGGGTATGGAAATTCTGTTGTTCGGCAGGGGTGTAAATTTTCACGTTCGGGTTCATCTTGAGCACGTGATGCAGCCCGCTGGTGTGGTCGCCATGGCGGTGTGAAAGGACAACAAAATCCAGTCGAGTTAAATCCACGCCAAGCGTTGTGACGTTGGCTGCAAAGTCGTTAAGGCGACCTCCCGTATCAAACAGGATGCGCTTGCCGCCATATTCAACCAGGGCTGAATAGCCCCACCCATGCTTGAGATTCGCGGACTTGCCGATTGCGTCGTAGAGAATCGTCACGCGCGCAGGCGACTCCTGGGCAAAAACGCTGGGCGTGAAGGTGATCAGCGTCGCGAGAATGACCAGGCGAAACAGCAAAAACATGATGCGTCTCCTTTGCGTGATGTGGATTCACATTCTGGACTTCGCAGCGTGGTTTGAACATCCCCTATGGGGAGGATATTGAGAGTTACTCCCAGGCCCTGTGGCTATTGCAAGGTCCTGACCAGCCCGGTTGCCACAACCAGTCGGTTAGCGATGTGCACGTTCAAATTGCGCATCACTGCGGCGTACAACTTAGGGGCCTTGCTTTCCAGCTCGTCCAAGTTGTGTCGGTCAAATTCGAGCAAGCGGGACGGCGTCATGCAGACCGCGTCGGCGGTTCGCTGCTGCGTGCAAGCGCGGTCGAACCTGAAAGTATCCCGGAGGCGTGTGGAGTTTAGAGGCAATCGGCTCGAAAGCGCTGTGCGCAGCAGAGCTTACCGAGTGAGCAGACTGCAGCCCTGCCGCCCCTGCAAAGCAGGGGAAGTATTCAAGGAATATTCACCGCTTCTCGCAGCGCGCGCTCCAGCGTGCGGGCATCCTGCACGCCTGGCAGCCAGCGCTGCCCGATGCGGAAGGCCGGCACCGCGCTCACTCCCTGGCTGCGGGCCATTGCGAGCGCCTGTTCGTGCGCCTCGCGGTAGCGGCCGTCACGCAAGGCGGCCTCAAAATCGACTGCATCCAGACCCGCGCTTGAAGCGATCTTCGCCAGCACGTCGATACGGCCAATGTCCTGATCTTCCTGAAAGAAGGCCTGAAGCACCAGATGGTTATAGGTCTGGCCCTGGCCTTGGCCCTGTTCGTTAGCGCGGGCGTACTGGTAACCCTGCCAGGCCAGCGCCGTGTAGGGTTGCGGAGAAACACTGGGTAGCCGCAGCCTGACTCCAAAGCGCTCGGCAACTGGGTAAACCGACTGCGGCCATACGGTCTGCAAATAACTGTCCTCAGGGCGAAGCGTCGGCGTGGGGTAAGGCCGTAACTCGAAGGGCATCCATTCAATGTCCACTGGCAAGCCAACTGCCTGAACGGCTTCGCGCAGGGGCTGCTCGGCGATCATGCAAAACGGACAAACAAAATCAGACCAGACCTGAACCTTTACCACCCGCCAACTCCTTGAAAATAAGATGCCATGCCATCACGCCCACACTGGCTTCGGCCTGGAGGCAGGGCCGCGTGCAAAACTCCAGCTGCTAGCAGGCCACTGCTCGAAGCCCAGATTATCCGGCTCGGGGCTGGGAATAGCGCGGCCCCGCGGTATCAGAGCACTTTTCAGAAGTGGCGCTGGCCCCATTTGCGCAACTCGCTGACCCACAGCACCGCACTAGCCATGGCGATGCAAACCCCCCATTGCGTTAGAGACAAGGGCGCGGTACCAAAGGCCCGGTTGAGAAGGTCGAGGTTGACAACCGCCACTTGCAGAATCGCCGAGAGCGCGATCGCGCCCCAAAGCCAGGGATTCGTGAACAAACGCGAGAACGCGCTGGTGGTGTCAGAGCGGGCGACAAAGCAGGTGTAGAGGCTGGCAAACACCAGCACGGTGAAGCCCGCGGTGCGGGCAGTGGTCAAGTCATACGCGCCCTCAATCAGGCCGCCAGGAAGGTACAGATCGATGGTGAGCAATGTTGCGAGAGCAATCACCACGCCGTTCTGGGCGACATCGATCCACATGCGGGTGTCGATCAGGCGCTCTGCGGGATGCCTGGGCTTGCGAGCCATCAGGTCGGCGGCGGGCGGGTCCATCCCCATCGCCACCGCGGGCCCCAGGTCTGTCACCAGGTTGATCCACAGTAGTTGCGTTGCAAGTAGCGGCAGCACCACGGCTTCACCCGCTCCCTCCAGCCCGAGCACACCGGCCCCGACCACGCCGAGGAACACCGCCAGCACCTCGCCCATGTTCGAGGACAGCAGGTAGCGCAGGAACTTGCGGATGTTGTCCAGGATGCCGCGCCCCTCGCGCACCGCCTCGACGATGGTCGCGAAGTTGTCGTCGGCGAGGATCATTCGGGCGGCCTGCTTGGTCACCTCGGTTCCGGTCACGCCCATGGCCACGCCGATATCCGCCGCCTTCAGCGCCGGTGCATCGTTGACGCCGTCGCCGGTCATGGCGACGACGTTGCCGTCCGCCTGCAGCGCATCGACGATTCGAAGCTTGTGGCTGGGCGCCACCCGCGCATAGACGGAGGTGTGGCGAACGGCGTCGGCGAATTCCCTCTCGTCAAGCGCGTCGAGTTCGAGCCCCGTCAGCGCGCTGCTCCCGGCTTTGATAATGCCCAGGTCGGCCGCAATGCGAGCAGCCGTTCGGGGATGGTCCCCGGTGATCATGACGACGCGGATGCCGGCCTGCCGTGCCTCTGCAATGGCCACTGCCGCCTCCGCGCGCGGCGGGTCGATCATGCCCACAGTGCCAACGAAAATCAGCGCCTGCTCCAACGCCGGTCCGGTTTGCGCGTTTTCGCCCGCAACCAGCGGTCGGTAAGCGACAGCCAGCGTACGCAGTGCGGCGTCGGTCAACCTGTCCACCTCCGCCAGGATCCGCGAGCGCCGCGCGTCGTCAAGTGGCACCGACGCCATGCCGACCCGCGCCAGGGTGCATCGGTGCAGCAGCACATCGGGAGCGCCTGTGGTGATGACCACCTCCGAGTAGCCCTGTTCATGGTCAAGCGCGACGATGCACATGATCTTTCGTTCGGAGGTGAAAGGAATCTCTCCGATGCGCTTGAAGCGCTGCTGCCGCCTTTCGGTCGCGCCCAGCTTGTGCTCAGCGACCAGGAACGCGGCTTCGGTCGGGTCGCCGTGGATCTCCCACTCGCCGGGGGCTTTCTGACGCAGCTCGGCGTTGCCGGCCAGGCTGCCGCCGCTGAGCATCACCACCTGTTCGCTGTGCAGCGGCCCGGCGGCCAGTCGCGCGCCTTCGTGTTCCACCTGCCCCTCGGGTGCGTATCCGACGCCGGTGAGGTGCGTCGTACCGGAAGCAGTGACCACGCTCTCGATAGTCATCTCCGAGCGCGTCAGCGTTCCGGTCTTGTCGGAGCAGATGACCGAGGCGCACCCCAGCGTTTCGACCGACGACAGGTGTTTGACGATGGCGTTGTGCCGTGCCATGCGTTGCACGCCTAAGGCGAGCACCACCGACAGGATCGCCGGCAGGCCCTCTGGCACCGCCGCGACCGCCAGGGCCACGCCCAGCAGCAGGACTGCAATGACGTCGGCAACATGGCGAATGTCGGAGAGCAGCAGGAGTGTCCCCACCACCACTGCGGCAATGACGACGACTGAAATGCCCAGCATGCGTCCGACGGCCGCGACTTCTTTTTGCAAGGGAGTCTGCGTCTGGTCGGTCGCGTCCAACAAGTGGGCTATCAAGCCCATTTGCGTCTGCATTCCAGTGGCCGTCACCACCACACGACCGGTCCCTTGAACGACAGATGTGCCTTTAAACACCATGTCGAACTGGTCGCCCAGCGATGCAGGCGCCGCCAGCGTGGCGACGTCCTTGAGCACGGCTTCGCTTTCACCCGTGAGCGACGCTTCCTGGATGCGCAGGGCGGCTGCCTGGAACAACCGCCCATCGGCGCCGACTGAATCTCCCTCGCCCAGCACCAGCACGTCGCCGCGCACCAGCTCGGCACTGGACACACGCAGCAACTTGCCGTCCCGCACCACGGCAGAAGTTGCCGCCGTCATCCGCGCCAGCGCCGCCACGGCATTCTCGGCCTTGGCTTCTTGTACATAACCCAGGACGGCGTTGAGCAGCACCACCGCCGCGATGACGATGGCATCCACCGGCCAGCCCTCACGGCCCTCGACCACCCAGACTGCCAGCGCAATCGCGATAGCGGTAAGCAGCAGGTAGACCAGCGGATCGCGAAAGTGCGACAGCAGACGGCGCCACGCCGGCACGGCGGGGGCTGCGTGCAATTCATTGGGGCCGTTCTCGGCGAGGCGGCGAGCGGCTTCCTGCGCAGAGAGTCCGGCCTCCATGTCGGCACCGACGGCCTTTGCCACATCGGCG
>JANMBW010000003.1:0-3946 GCA_031360565.1 Polaromonas sp. | reverse complement strand
GGCTGATGAAGCGCTGGCAGGCTACGGCAAAAAGCTCAAGGTAACGCTGCATGCTGATGGCTCGGTTAGCGTGGACGACGACGGCCGGGGCATCCCGTTTGGTCTGCATCCCGAAGAAAAAGCGCCGGTGGTGGAGCTGGTTTTCACCCGCCTGCATGCCGGTGGCAAGTTCGACAAAGGCAAAGGCGGCGCCTACAGCTTTTCGGGTGGCCTGCATGGCGTTGGGGTCAGCGTGACCAATGCCCTGTCCAAGCGGCTGGAAGTCACCTCGTACCGGGAGGGGAAAGTTGCCAGACTGGTGTTCTCGGGCGGCGACGTGATCGAAAAGCTCGCGCTGCGGCCGGCTGGCGAGGGTGACCGAAAGTCAGGAACAACGGTTCGGGCGTGGCCAGACCCCAAGTACTTCGAATCCAGCGTCCTGCCCCTGCCCGAGTTGCTGCATCTGCTGCGCAGCAAGGCGGTGCTGATGCCCGGTGTCTCCGTCGCACTCTTTAATGAGAAAACCAAAGACACCCAGAGCTGGTTGTACAAGGGCGGCCTGCGTGACTATCTCCTGCAGACGCTGACGGCTGACCCGGTTATTCCTATCTTTGAGGGTGACGGTTTTGCCGACGCCTCGCACGACAGTTTTGCCGAGGGCGAAGGCGCCAACTGGTGTGTGGCTTTTACCGAAGACGGTCAACCGCTGCGCGAGAGCTACGTCAATCTGATTCCCACCAGCGCCGGTGGCACCCACGAAAGTGGCTTGCGCGATGGCCTGTTTCAGGCGGTTAAAAGCTTCATCGACCTGCATTCGCTGTTGCCAAAGGGCGTCAAATTGTTGCCGGAAGATGTTTTTGCCCGAGCCAATTATGTGTTGTCGACCAAGGTGCTGGACCCGCAATTTCAGGGCCAAATCAAGGAAAGGCTCAATTCCCGCGATGCGGTTCGACTGGTCTCCAGCTATGTGCGACCGGCGCTCGAGTTGTGGCTCAACCAGCATGTGGACTACGGCAAGAGGCTGGCAGAACTGGCGATCCGGGCGGCCCAAACTCGTCAAAAGGCTGGCCAGAAAGTCGAAAAACGCAAGGGCTCCGGCGTGGCCGTGCTGCCCGGAAAGTTAACCGACTGCGAAAGCCGCGACCTGGCCCACAACGAGGTGTTTCTGGTCGAAGGTGATTCCGCCGGCGGAAGCGCCAAAATGGGCCGAGACAAGGAGAGTCAGGCGATCCTGCCCCTGCGCGGCAAAGTGCTCAACACCTGGGAGGTCGAGCGCGATCGGCTGTTTGCCAATACCGAAATTCACGATATCGCTGTCGCGATTGGAGTCGACCCGCATGGCCCGGATGATTCGCCGGATCTGACCGGCTTGCGTTATGGCAAGGTGTGCATTTTGAGTGACGCTGACGTGGACGGCTCGCATATCCAGGTCCTGTTGCTCACGTTGTTTTTCCGTCATTTTCCCAAGCTGATTGAGGCGGGGCACGTGTATGTCGCCAGGCCGCCGCTTTTCAGGGTGGACGCGCCGGCTCGCGGCAAAAAGCCCGCTTCAAAAGCGTATGCGCTGGATGAGGGCGAACTGACCGCCATCCTCGACAAATTGCGTAAAGAAGGGGTCAAAGAGGGCTCGTGGGGAATCAGCCGCTTCAAGGGTTTGGGCGAGATGAATGCGGAACAATTGTGGGAAACCACACTCAATCCTGACACGCGCCGTTTGTTGCCGGTACAACTGGGGAACCAAAGCTTCATGCAAACTGAGGGTCTGATCACCAAATTGATGGGCAAGGGCGAGGCCGCTGCGCGCCGTGAATTGATGGAACTGCACGGCGACGCTGTGGAGATCGATATTTGATGCACGGTCTGCCGGTAGCTCTACTTGCATCACCCCGTTCGGCCTGGCGCTGGGTGCTGGCCGGGATGGTGATGGCTGTTGGTCTGTTGGCTGGTCCGGCCAGGGCAGATGTCTGGGGTTACGTGGATTCCCGCGGCGTGGCGCACTTTTCTGCCGACCGGCTGGACGAGCGGTATGAGCTGTTCTTTCGGGGGAACGAAAGTTTCTCCACCGAAAAATCGGGCGGCTCCGCGTCGGCACTTGGCCGGAGCGCTGCCACCGCGCCGCCCAAATTGCTGGCCTACTTTGACATTTCGCCTAACTACAAGGCGGTCAAGCATTTGCTGCGCGACGCCGCAGCCACCCACGGGATTGACTTTGAACTGCTTCAGGCTCTGATTGCCACTGAATCTGGTTTTGATACTCACGTTGTGTCGCCCAAAGGTGCGGTGGGCTTGATGCAGCTGATACCGCCGACAGCGGAACGCTATGGCGTCAGGGCAGGCAAAGGTTTAACGGTTTCCACCCAACTCACCGATCCCAAAACCAATATCAGAGCCGGGTCTCGCTACCTCAGGGATCTGATCAATCTATTCCCTGGTCAACTCGAGCTGGCGCTGGCTGCGTACAACGCGGGCGAGGGAGCCGTTCAGCGTGCCGGCAACAAGATTCCAAACTATCCCGAAACCCGGAACTATGTCAAAACCGTGATGCAGCTTTACCGCCATCTCAAGCCGCCTGCCATGCTTGCTCAAGCCCGACAAAGCCCCGGTCGTGTGCGCCTGGAAATGATGGGCGGTAGCCAGGGGCGCAGCAACATGATTCCTTCTGGCCCATTGGCTTCGCCCACCCAGCGGGGTGACGCCAGCCTGGCTGCGGGACTGACCTCCGAATAGCCTTAATCGGCTCACCCCATTCACCCGCTTTATAACTAGCGCAGAGCAGATTTCGCATGTATTTTGTTTTTAATCCAGATAGTTTTGCACTCGGTTTGGCATTTGGCGTGCTGGGTCTTGTCTTGCTGCTCAGTCTGGTGGTTTCCACTGCCTACAACGAGCGGACGCTGTTGTTTCTGGCGGCCTATTTGTCCGTCGCGGTGGCCCTGTTGCTGGTCAATGCGTATCAGCTGAAGGGCGCTTCCTTGATACCGCGGCTGCTGCTAGTGCTAGGTCCGGCTCTGGTCAGCAGTTTGCTCATGTGGCTGTTCAGAAAGCGCACCACCGGGATTTTCGACAAACTGGTCATCTTGGTCGTGATATCGGCATCGCTGGGTTTGCTGGGTTTTTACAGTGCAAACGATGCAGGACTGAACGCCGGCGGTCGCGTCACGACTCTGGCAATCTGGTTGGGTCTGGGTTGGAGCGCCTTGTTGGGGGCGGGTTTTGTTTACCGCAGCATTCAGGCGCTTGAAACCGCAGGGCCCTGGAAATGGTGGTTGATGCTGGGGCACGCGGCAGGCCTCATGGTGGCTCTGGTTTTCTTGACCGATATGGGCCGTGCCAGTGCCGCGCATTGGCCGGTCGTTCTGATGCTGCTGGTGCAGGCGCCACCGATTTATCTGGCGCTGGTCTGGCGCAGTCGCCTGCTCAATGAAATCCGCTTGCGGAGCGCCGCGGCTGACGTGATTGACCCCCTGACCGGTTTGGCCACTGCGTCGGTGCTGGTCGAAAGACTCATGCGCGTCTCGGCTCGCGTTCAATCCGCCAAGCCCGGTGTGGCGGGTGACGTCATCTTTTTGATTCAAGTGCAAAACTGGAACGGCCTGCTCAATGAGCTGGGGCCAGAGTTCAACGAAAAGTTATTGCTCGAAGCGGCATTGCGGCTGCGTCGTGCGATTGGCGACAACGACTTGGCGGTCCGTATCAGTGGCGGCCGATTTGCCGTGGTCGCGCAAGGCCTTGCCAGCCAGGCGGAAGTCACCACGCTTTCCACCCGTATGGTCGTCAGCGGCTTGCGCATCGACAGTCCACAGCTGCCCGGTATCGAGTTTCAGTTCCGGATCATTGTGCGCAACCTTCGATTGGCTAAACCTTTGACTCTGCCTGCGGCAGAAGCCTGGCTCGCTGCCCTGGCGGATCATTTCAACCACTGGCCCTCCAGCCACCGCACGCGCAGCATCTGGGTGCTCGAAGATTC
>JANMBW010000199.1:0-3595 GCA_031360565.1 Polaromonas sp. | reverse complement strand
GGATCATGCGCAACTCCCCGGTGCCGATTGGCACGGTGCCGATCTACCAGGCGCTGGAAAAGGTCAATGGCAAAGCCGAAGACCTGACCTGGGAAATCTTCCGCGACACGCTGATCGAGCAGGCCGAGCAGGGCGTGGACTACTTCACCATTCACGCCGGCGTGCGCCTCGCGTATGTGCCGCTGACGGCCAACCGGCTGACCGGCATCGTTTCGCGCGGCGGTTCCATCATGGCCAAGTGGTGTTTGTCGCATCACAAAGAGAGCTTTTTGTACGAGCACTTCGAAGACATCTGCGAGATCATGAAGGCGTATGACATCTGCTTCTCGCTCGGTGATGGCCTACGCCCCGGCTCGATTGCCGATGCCAACGACGAAGCGCAGTTCGCCGAGCTGCATACGCTGGGCGAGCTGACGCAGATCGCCTGGAAGCACGATGTGCAGGTGATGATCGAAGGCCCCGGTCATGTGCCGCTGCAGTTGGTGAAAGAGAACGTCGAGAAGCAATTGGAGGCTTGCTTCGAGGCGCCGTTTTATACGCTGGGACCGCTGATCACCGACATCTCTCCCGGCTATGACCATATCTCGTCGGCCATGGGCGCGGCCAACATTGGCTGGTACGGCACGGCCATGCTGTGCTACGTGACGCCGAAAGAGCACCTCGGTCTGCCGAATCGCGACGACGTGAAGCAGGGTCTGATTGCCTACAAGATCGCCGCGCATGCGGGCGACCTGGCCAAAGGCTACCCCGGCGCTCAGATGTGGGACAACGCGGTCAGCAAGGCGCGCTTCGAGTTCCGTTGGGAGGACCAGTTCCGCCTGGCGATCGACCCCGATACGGCGATGGCTTACCACGACGAAACGCTGCCGAAGGAAAACGCAAAGGTGGCGCATTTCTGCTCGATGTGCGGGCCGAAGTTCTGCTCGATGAAGATCTCGCAAGAGGTGCGCGAGTTTGCGCGGTTAAACCCCGCCACCACCACGCTGGCGGCGCCGGTGCCCGTGGCATCAGGCGTGATTCCGATCCGGCAGATCGACACCGCGCTGCAGGAGAAAGCCAAGGAGTTCCGCGAGGGCGGCAGCGAGATCTATTCCTGAGCTGTGACGCGGCGGCCAGCATGAGCGCTCTTCACGTGGGTATCGCAGGCGCGGGCCTGGCCGGGCGTTCGCTGGCCTGGCGGCTGCTGCGCGCCGGTTGCCGCGTGAGCCTGTTCGACGCACGCCAGCGCAACGACGTAGCCACTGCCTCGCACACGGCGGCGGCCATGCTCTCGCCGTTAGCTGAATTGGCGGTGTCGGACGACGCGGTGTTTGAGCTCGGCCAACGCTCGATGGCGCTGTGGCCGCAGTGGGTGGACGAGCTCGCCGAGTTCGGCGGTGAACGGGTTTATCTCAAGCAGCAGGGGACATTGGTGGTGGCCCATACACCTGACGGTGCATCACTGGAGCATTTCAACCGACTGCTGCACCACAAGCTGCCGGCGGCGTGCCAGGCACAGGTCCATGCGCTGGATGCGAGAGCCGTCGCAGAACTTGAACCACTGCTAGCCGGGCGCTTTGACAAAGGCCTCTATCTGGAAGGCGAGGGCCAGTTGGCCAACGACCAGTGGATGGCAGCGCTCGCGCTCGAGATCGACCGGCTCGGCGGGCAGTGGCATGAAGGCGTGGCGGTCCAGCAGATCAGTGCGCATGGCGTGAGGGCGGCAGGCCAGACGCATAGGGTGAATGTGGCAGTCGATGCCAGAGGCGTTGGCAGTAAAGCCGACTTACCGACGCTGCGCGGCGTGCGTGGCGAGGTGCTGCGGGTGTCGTGTCCGGGCGTGACGCTGCGGCGACCGGTGCGACTGATGCACCCCCGCTACCAGCTCTATGTGGCGCCCCGGCCAAACCATGAATTTGTCGTCGGCGCGACCGAGCGGGAATCGGAAGACACCGGGCCCGTTACGGTGCGCTCGGTGCTGGAGCTGGCCAGCGCGCTGCACAGCTTGCACCCCGCCTTTGGCGAGGCGCGGGTGCTGCGCATGAGCGCCGCGCTGCGCCCTGCACTCGACGACCACCGGCCGGTGATCGTCCAGCGCGATGGCGTTTGGCACCTCAACGGTTTGTTCCGCCACGGCTACCTGTGCGCGCCCGCGCTGGTAACAGACCTGGCACATCAATTGTTGGCAATCTGACCATGACATTGACCACAACACTGACTCTTTCCCTGAACGGCCAACCGGTCACCACCGACGCCGCTTCCCTGCAGGCCTTGCTGCTGGCGGAGGGCTACGATCTGGCCATCGCCTTTGCCTGCGCCATCAACAACGGCTTTGTGCCGCGTACTCAATGGTCGGCGCGTGAGCTTCAAGCCGGCGACCGAATTGATGTCATTACCCCGATCGCTGGAGGCTAGGTATGGAACACCCCCGTCGTTTGCCCACTTCGTGTGGCACCTTCCCCCCTTGCAGGGGGCGGCACCTGCGGCCTGGCGGAGCCAGATCCGCGACGCCTGCTTCAAAGGAACCAACACATGACAGCGCGCACTGACCCATTGATCGGACACGGCACGCCCTGGACCGTCGCAGGAACAAAGCTGCACAGCCGGTTTTTTCTGGGCACCTCGCACTACCCGTCGCCCCAGGTGCTGAACGACGCGGTGACCGCCAGTGGCTGCCAGGTGCTCACGGTGGGCCTGCGCCGCCTGCAGCCTGAAAGCGGCGGCGGCAACAGCTTTTGGCAACGGGTACGCGCCATGGGTTGCCACATGCTGCCCAACACGGCCGGTTGCCACACGGCAGAAGAAGCCATCACGCTGGCCCAGATGGCGCGCGAGATTTTTGGCACCGCCTGGATCAAGCTGGAAGTCATAGGCGACGACTACACGCTGCAGCCCGACACGCACGCCACGTTGTTGGCTGCCACCGAACTGGCGCGCGACGGCTTTCAGGTGTTTGCTTACACAACGGACGATTTGGTGATCGCGCAAAAGCTGCATCAGGCCGGCTGCGCCGCGGTGATGCCTTGGGCCGCGCCGATTGGTACGGGTCGCGGGCCGCTCAACCCCTTTGCGCTGGAGACCATGCGCCGACGTTTGCCCGATGCGGTGCTGGTGGTTGACGCCGGACTGGGCCGTCCGTCACACGCCGCGCAGGTCATGGAGCTGGGCTTTGACGCGGTGCTGCTCAATACCGCCGTGGCCCAAGCCGGCGACCCGGTGCGCATGGCGCGCGCCTTTGCCGATGGCGTCGCCGCCGGGCGTGCCGCTTACGAGTCCACGCCCATGCCGGAGCACGCCGCCGCGCGGGCATCGACCACGCCGGTGGGCATGCCCTTCTGGCACGGGAACGAATCATGACGACTGCTTTTGCGCCGCTTATCGCTCCCATCGGCTTTTACCCGGTGGTGCCTACCGCCGACTGGGTGCAGCGCCTGCTGGGTTGTGGCGTGCGCACGGTGCAGTTGCGCATCAAGGCGACCGACCATTCGCCCGATGATTTGGCCGCGCAAGTGCGGGCAGCGGTGGAAGCAGGCCGCGCCGTGCCAGGGGCGCAGGTGTTCATCAACGACCACTGGAAGTTAGCGCTGGCTCACGGCGCGTATGGTGTGCATCTGGG
>JANMBW010000497.1:0-2304 GCA_031360565.1 Polaromonas sp. | reverse complement strand
GCTCAATGACAGATGAGGTCGCCATGCTCACACCTTCGCCAGCCAGCTGGCGTACTTCGGGTTGCGGCCGTTGACGATGTCAAAGAAAGCCGCCTGGATTTTCTCGGTGATCGGGCCGCGCGAGCCTGCACCGATCTCGATGCGATCCAGTTCGCGAATCGGCGTGACCTCGGCGGCAGTGCCAGTGAAGAATGCCTCGTCGCAAATATAAATCTCGTCGCGGGTGATGCGCTTTTGCACAATCTCCAGACCTAGATCTTTGGCGATGTGAAACACCGTATTACGCGTGATGCCGTTGAGCGCACCAGCCGACAAATCCGGCGTGTAAATGACGCCGCCCTTGATCACAAAGATGTTCTCGCCCGCGCCTTCGCTGACAAACCCTGAGGAGTCCAGCAGCAGGGCTTCGTCGTAGCCATCGTCGGTGGCTTCCATGTTGGCCAGGATCGAGTTGGTGTAGTTGCTCACCGCCTTGGCTTGCGTCATGGTGATGTTGACATGATGCCGCGTAAAGCTGGAGGTTTTGACGCGGATGCCACGTTTTAAACCTTCCTCGCCCAAATAGGCGCCCCATGGCCAGGCAGCCACCATCAGGTGAATCTGGTTGCCCTTGGGAGACACGCCCAATTTTTGCGACCCAATCCAGACCAGCGGGCGAATGTAGCAACTGGGCAGCTTGTTGACGCGCACGACGTCCAGCTGGGCCTGCATGATTTCCTCGCGCGTGAACGGAATTTTCATACGCAAAATCTTCGCGCTGTTAAACAGCCGCTCGGTGTGCTCCTCCAACCGGAAGATCCCGGTGCTGCCGTCTGCCAGCTGGTAAGCACGCACCCCTTCAAACGCGCCGCAACCGTAATGCAGGGTGTGCGTCAGCACATGGATCTTGGCGTCGCGCCACTCGACCATCTGGCCATCCATCCAGATTTTGCCGTCACGGTCTTCCATTGAGGGTGCTGCTGGGGCCATGGGGTACTGATCCTGGGTAATTGAAAGAGTTGGAAGTCGTTACCTGTCCGCAACAGACGGCTGTATACGGAGGGAAGCCGCATTTTAAGGTCGCTGCGGATCAACCTGGCGCGACTGACCAAATTTAGCGCTCGTGTTGTGTGATCGCCTGCCTGGACCAGGAACACTGATGAGCCCGAAGCTCTATGAAACCGCGGGCAAAGCAAGTTGCCAAAAAACTACATCCGGTTTAATTTGATGAATTAATTTGACAATATTGATAAATACGTTATTATTGATTCATCAACACGAAAACATATTGAAACTATGATTTTCCAGGTTGGGGCTTACACGGTGCGAGTCGACCCATCTGACTCATTATTTGACGAGGGAATGACCATGAACACGACAATGAAAAAATTAGCCCTGCTGATCGGTGTGCTCGCCACCAGTGGCACGGTGATGGCCGCGACGCAGGACTTGACCGTCAAAGCCGTGGTGGCTCCCAGCTGCATCTTTGGTGCGCCAGCCACTTTGGACTTTGGCACGCTCTCGATCAGCGATTTGGCTGCAGGAAAAGTCGACACGGGTGCTGCGGCCGTGAAAATCACCTGCACTTTGGGCGCAGTGCCCGCCAGACTTTATGGGGGCGCCACACGGGCCATGTCCAACGGCGTGGATTCTCTGGCTTATGAAGTCTATACAGACAACACCCGACTGGTGCCACTGGAGTCGACCAACTCTGCGCTGGCGGCCATCGTGCCCGCGACTGGAACGGAACAGACCGTTAACCTTTATGGCAAAACAGCTGCCTCGCAGGGAACCAAACCATCGGGCAGCTATTCCCAGCGCTTGTTGCTGACCGTCGAGTTTTAAGCCTACAGCGGCGCGGCCCTGAACCTTTCCAGGGCTTGCGCTTATGATCCGCTGCATGACGCGCTTTGCAGTGTTGATGGCGGTTTTGCCCACCTGGTTTTGCCTCGGGTCTGCGACCGCCATGGGGGTATCACCGATACTGGTAGAACTGTCGCCCGCCCGACGTGTTGCATCGGTAACCCTGACCAACCCGGCTGCAAGCCCCAAGTCGGTTCAGGCCCAACTGTTGACCTGGGTTCAGCAAGAAGGCATTGACCAGTACGCCGAAACCGACGCCCTGATCGTGACGCCAGTTATCGCTCAAATCGCCGCGGGTGGCACCCAGGTCTTCAGGGTGGCATTGCGTAGCCGCGCCACATTACCGGTCGAACAGGCTTACCGGCTGATTTTTGAAGACGTCACCGAAGAAGTCGCTTCGCCGTCTGCATCGAACGTGAACCTCCGGTACCGCATCAGCATGCCTGTGATGTCGGCTCCTCT
>JANMBW010000464.1:0-2218 GCA_031360565.1 Polaromonas sp. | reverse complement strand
ACGTCCAAACAACCGGGTGGCATAGCCCAAATGGGCGAGTTGGCTTCGCACGGCATAGCCGGTATCTGCAACCCAGCGCGACCAGCCGGTTGCACCCTGGTCACTCATGCGCGATCTCCCCGGCGGGATTCGACGGCATTGCCAAAATCTTCCGCCACATCCGGACCAGGATAGTGAAACTTGACAGGCCCTTCGCTGAGCGCATGAACGAACTGGTGCACCAAAGGGTCGGCGGAATGCTTGACCTCGTCGGGTGTGCCCTGCGCCGCAATGCCACCGTTGGCCAGAATGATCACTTTGTCGGCGATCCGGAAGGTTTCTTCCAGGTCATGCGACACCACAATGCTGGTGATACCCAGGTTGTCGTTGAGTTGGCGTATGAGTTGCGCAGCTGTACCCAGGGAGATCGGGTCCAGCCCCGCAAACGGCTCGTCGTACATGATGAGGTCCGGGTCCAGCACGATGGCTCTGGCCAGCGCCACGCGGCGCGCCATGCCGCCCGAAATTTCGGCTGGCATCAGATCCCGTGCACCCCGCAAGCCCACGGCATTGAGTTTCATCAGAACGATGTCCCGAATCAGGCTGGGCGTGAGTGTGGTGTGCTCACGCAGCGGGAAGGCCACGTTGTCAAACACGCTTAAATCGGTGAACAGCGCGCCAAACTGGAACAGCATGCCCATGCGGCGCCGCGCCGCATACAGCTCGGCTTGCCGCATCAAGCCGACATTTTTGCCTGCCAGCAGAACCTCGCCACTGCCGGCTTTTTGTTGCCCGCCAATCAGCCGCAATACGGTGGTCTTACCGCCGCCCGAAGCACCCATCAGCGCAGTGACCTTGCCGCGCGGCACCGACAGCGTGACGCGATTCAAAATGACGCGGTCCCCTGCTGAGGCAGGGTAGGAAAAGGTCACATCCTTGAATTCAATCAGCGGGGAATCGAAAGTGTCGGCCATCAATCGGTCATGGGGCCCGCAGGCAGGCAGGCCCAGTTAAGGAATGCCGCAATGATAAGGGAATGGCCTTGGCGATCTTCAACGCGGCAGGTCGCTGTAACCCATGAGGAACTCATCGACGGAACGCGCGGCCTGGCGGCCCTCACGAATCGCCCACACCACCAAGCTTTGGCCGCGCCGGATATCCCCCGCCACAAAGACCTTGGGAACGTTGGTGGCGTAGCCGCCGCTAAAACCATCTGTGGCTTTCGCGTTGCCGCGCGGGTCTTTTTCAATGCCGAAAGAATCCAGGATAGAAGCCACGGGCGACACAAAACCCATGGCGAGCAGCACCAGGTCGGCCTGGAGCACTTGCTCGGACCCCGCCACCTCGATCATCTTGCCGTCTTTCCACTCCACTCGGACGGTTTTCAGGCCAGTGATCTTGCCTTTTTCGCCCATCAGTTCTTTGGTGGAGATGGCGAACTCCCGCTCACAACCCTCCTGATGCGAGGAAGACGTGCGCAGCTTGACCGGCCAGTAAGGCCAGGTCATGGGACGATTTTCTTCTTCGGGCGGCTGGGGCATCAGTTCAAACTGGGTGACGCTGGCTGCACCATGGCGGTTGCTGGTGCCGACGCAATCGGAGCCGGTGTCGCCGCCACCGATCACGATGACATGCTTGCCAGAAGCGGACAGCTGGCCTTTGACCTTGTCACCGGCGTTGACCTTGTTCTGTTGCGGCAGAAACTCCATCGCAAAATGCACACCATCGAGGTCGCGGCCGGGCACAGGCAGGTCGCGCGACTGCTCGGCCCCACCGGTCAGCACCACGGCGTCAAAGTCCCGTCGCAGCTGTTCAGGTGAAATCGTTTCTTTCGCCCAGTTGGTGACTTTAGAGTCCTTGGGCAGAGTGCCGACCATCACGCCCGTCTTGAAAACCACCCCCTCGGCTTGCATTTGCTCGACGCGACGGTCAACGTGGATTTTTTCCATCTTGAAATCAGGGATGCCGTAGCGCAGCAGTCCGCCGATCCGGTCGTTCTTTTCGAACAGCGTCACAGCATGGCCGACCCGTGCGAGTTGCTGGGCCGCTGCCAGGCCCGCCGGGCCGGAGCCCACGATGGCGACCTTTTTGCCAGTCTTGTGTTTGGCCACCTGCGGCTTGACCCAGCCTTCAGCCCAGGCGCGGTCAATGATGGCGTGTTCGATCGACTTGATCCCGACTGCGTCGTCATTGACATTGAGCGTGCAGGCCGCCTCGCAAGGCGCCGGGCAAATACGGC
>JANMBW010000453.1:0-9569 GCA_031360565.1 Polaromonas sp. | reverse complement strand
CCGAAAAGGTTGACCGTCATCACGCCGTTTTCAGACAGGGTGCGGCAGCAATTGGCATAAAACGCGGAACTGTCCAGCACGGGGGCGGCAGCTTCGTCGTCATAAAGATCCACATGCAGCAAGTCCACCGAGCCGTGGTGCTCCAGTTTTTGAATCGCGCTGGCGGCGTCGGCTTCAATCACGCGCAATCGCACATCGTCACGCGGCAACTTGAACCAGACGCGACAGGCGTGGATGACCTGCGGATTGATCTCGATTGCCGTCGTGTTAATGCGCAATTTTTTGTAGCAAAACTTGGTCAGGGCGGCCGATCCCAGCCCCAGTTGCATGGAACGTTTGGTGGGTACTTCTGACTGCTCGAAGAACAGCAAGCCCGCCATCATGCGCTGAACGTATTCCAGTTCGATCGCATAGGGCGCGTCGAGTCGCATCGTGCCCTGCACCCACTCGGTTCCCAGGTGCAGGGTGCGCACATCGCCGAAGTCAGAAAAATTGACCTCGGGCAGATCCGGCGTTTTCTCGGAGGCTTTTTTAGCCATCAAATCAATCCGTGGTCTTCAAACACGCTGCGCCAGGCGGCAAGTTTGCGCTCGAAACGCCAGGACGCGTTGGCGGCACTGGTCGACGGCAAGGCGTAAACCGGTAAGCCCAGCAACCGGGTGTGGCGGGCATGCTTGAAGCTCTCCCCGCCGTTGTGGGCGATCGCACGCAACTCGGGGCATAAGCGCTTGAGTGCTGAAAAATCGTTGAGCACCGGCTGGCGAATGCTGCTGTCCAGGCTGCCTTCACGCTCGCAAGCCGCGTACACGTCCCACACGCCAAGACGCCGGCTGAGCAGCCATTCGCTACGATTTTGATAGCTGTCACCGTACGTATTGATTGGGCTATCCGGCCAAATGGCTGCCAGAATCCGCCAGAAATGGTTCTGCGGATGGGCGTAATACTGCTGGGCGCGCAGCGACGCCGCGCCCGGGAAGCTGCCCAGAATCAGCACAGTGGTCTGACTGGAAACCAGCGGCGGCAAGGCCTGAAGCCGCAAGTCGGACAATGGCATCAACATGGCACCAGCTGTCGCAGTTTGGGCAGGGCCTGCAGGGCGTTGGCGGTAGTCGCCAGCGCCAAGGCCTCCAGGCTGATGCCGCGCAGGTCCGCCACATGCTGGGCGATGCGCGGCAATTCGCCCGGCTCATTGCGGCCCTGTGCCGCGCCCGCCGAGCGCTGGGCTGCGGTTTGGTAGAGCCAGGTGGGCGGAATATCGGGCGAGTCGGTTTCCATCACCAGGGCCTCCAGTGGCAACTCTGCTGCCAGGCGCCTGAGCTGCAGGGCAGGCGCATAGGTCACGGCCCCGCCAAAACCGAGTTTGAAGCCGAGTTGGATGAACTCCATCGCCTGCTGCCGGCTGCCGTTGAAAGCGTGGGCGATGCCTTGCCAGCCCTGCGCGGGGGCCAACTCGCGCAGGTGTTTGAGCAGACGGTCAGCCGAGCGCCGAACGTGCAGAATGACCGGCAGCTCATGCTTGCGCGCCAGCTTGAGCTGCTCGCGGTAAAACACTTCCTGACGCTCCCGCATCGGGCTTTGGTTCAGGACAGGCACAAAAAAATCCAGTCCTATTTCTCCGACAGCTACCAATCGTGGGTCAGTTCGCGCATGGGTCAGGGCCTGGTCCAGGGTATGCAGGTCAGCGTCCCGGGCTTCGGGCACGCAGACCGGATGAATGCCCAACGCATAACTTCCCGAAAGGTCATGGGCCAGTGTGCGTACGGCCTCGAAATTAGCCACCGCCACGGCGGGTAGCACACAGTGGCCGACCTGTTGGGCCAACGCCCTGGCCCCAACTGCCAACACATCGGCAGAAAATTCTGCCGCGTCGAGGTGGCAATGGGTGTCAATCCAGAAAGGCATGGGCGGCGCAACAAAAAAAGGGGTCGGAACGCCTGATGGTGACACATATTGGTCAGGGCACCAGCCGGTTCAAGGCTCGGGGCCGCGCCGTGGCACTGCCTCTCACAGCGCTACAGTCTGATACTGCATCGCGCTATGCAGACATGCTCAAATCGTGATACGGTTTCATTCAGGTCGCCAACTTCGATCAAGCTTCGATTTTTCTGGCCGCCAGACTAACTTTTCAGGTGACCACATGCGAAAGTCCGCTGTTTACAGTAGCTCCAGCCGCAGGGACTTTGCTCCGGAGAGCGCTGCACCCACAACCACTGCCTTGGCGACACCGGCCGTGCCATCCCGAGTGTCTCGCCTGGCCAAAGCGTTTTCAGTGCACCAGTTGTCTATTTTGTGGTCAGTCGTGGGGCTGTTGGCTCTGCTGCTGGGCGTCAGCCTTTTCACTTCCCAGGGGCCAGGCGGCCGCAAGCTGACCCAGGCCGACATCAACGCAGCGGTGCTCAAGACACTGGAAAACCAAACACTGCCGTCGGCTGCAGCCAAAGCCTATGACCTGATCCGGCCATCGGTGGTGCGGGTGTCCGGCTTGAGCAAAGGCAAGGACAACCAGCCTGATGCAAGCCGCAGTGTCGGTACCGGGGTAGTGATAGTCGACAAGGGCATCATCCTGACCAACTTGCACGTTGTGCAAGGCCTGGACACCATTCATATCACCTTTTCCGACGGCCTGACCACCACCGCCAGCATTACCGGCATACAGCCCGAAAACGATCTGGCGGTGCTGCAGGCTGCCAAGATTCCGGACGACATGATCGCGGCGACCATGCGTTCCACGGCTGATCTGCGGCCAGGCGATGAGGTGATGGCGGTGGGTTACCCGTTTGGCATCGGGCCATCGGCTTCAGCGGGCATTGTGTCAGGACTTCAACGCACTTTTCGTTCCCCCGAAGGCAGCCAGGAAATGCGCAACCTGATCCAGTTTGACGCTGCCGCCAACCCCGGCAATTCCGGTGGTCCCTTGGTGACCATGGATGGCCAGGTGGTCGGCATTGTCACCGCAATCTACAACCCCAACCAGCAGCGAACGTTTGTCGGCGTAGGCTTTGCCGTGCCGATTGAAAATGCCGCTGCGGCGGCTGGCATGCCGCCATTTTGAAAGCCAGCAGGCTCAAACCTTCCGGATAGTCCACACCCCTATTTCCTGTTTCCATCCAACCCGATTCCAAAGCCCGACACCATGACACCACCTAACGAACTCCACCCCAACACCGCACAGCTGATGGAGCAAATCCTGTATGAAGTCAAGCGCGTGGTGGTGGGCCAGGACCGCTTTTTGGAGCGGGTGATGGTCGCCATCCTGGCACAAGGCCATCTGCTGGTCGAAGGCGTGCCGGGGCTGGCCAAAACACTCACGGTTAAAACGCTGGCCAATACCGTGCGCGGTGATTTCAAGCGCATCCAGTTCACGCCCGACCTGGTTCCGGCCGACCTGGTGGGCACCCGCATTTACAACCAGAAAACCGGCGAGTTCAGCACATCGCTTGGGCCGGTGTTCACCAACCTGCTGCTGGCTGACGAGATCAACCGGGCACCGGCCAAAGTGCAAAGCGCCCTGCTTGAAGTGATGCAGGAGCGACAGGTGACGATTGCCGGGGTCAGCCACCGGGTGCCCTCGCCTTTTCTGGTCATGGCCACCCAAAACCCGATTGAAACCGAAGGCACCTACCCGCTACCGGAAGCCCAGGTGGACCGCTTCATGATGAAGGTGCTGGTGGACTATCCTACCGATGAAGAGGAATTTGTCATTGTCCAAAGGGTCACGGGGCCCGCGGTTGCGGTGTCGGCTGTCGCCACCACCGAGCAACTGGCTGCCCTGCAAGCCGAATGCCGGCAGATTTATGTCGACCCGGCGCTGGTGCAGTATGCGGTACGCCTGGTATCGGCCACTCGCCGCCCCGACAAGCACGGCCTCCAGGACCTGGCGCGCTTCGTCACCTTTGGCGCCAGCCCGCGCGCCACCATCAACCTGACAGAGGGTGCCAGGGCGTTGGCCATGCTGCGCGGCCGCAGCTATGCGCTGCCGGAAGACATGACCGACCTGGTCCCCGACGTGCTGCGACACCGCCTGGTGCTCTCGTATGAAGCCTTGTCAGAGGGACTGACCGCCGATGCAGTGGTTGCCAAGATCATGGCCAAAATTCCCCCACCCGCCAAACCCTTAGCCCATGAGCAACTCGCCGCCTAGAAATGAAGCCCCCACGTTCGTTCACTACGTGTCACTCGCTGCCCCCCGAAGGGGCCGCTGCGCCTGCGGCCCGGCAAAGCCGGTTCCGCGGCCCCTGCTTGAATAAGTCAGTGCGCAGCGCGCTTGGCGGAACGTCTACATGAACAAATCGCAAGGTAGCGCCGAGCAACTCCTGCGCCGGCTCGAATGGACGGTGCTGCGCCGTCTGGATGGCTTGCTGCAGGGCGACTACCGCACCCTGCTGCGTGGCACCGGCATGGACTTGGCCGATTTGCGCGAGTACCAGCACCATGACGACGTGCGGCATATTGACTGGAACGTCACGGCTCGGCTGCAACAACCGCATGTACGCGTTTTCTCCGAAGACCGGGAAATGAGCGCCTGGTTCTTGCTGGACCTGAGCCCATCGATGGACTTCGGATCCGGCGAGCAGCGCAAACGTCAACTATCCGCTGAATTTGTCGCTGTGCTGGCACGCATGCTCACACGCCACGGTAACCGGGTCGGGGCCATGCTGTACGGCTCTGGCGTCGACACGGTGATCCCGGCGCGCGGTGGCAAGGCCCATGTTCTGCAATTGCT
Organism: Polaromonas sp.; assembly: GCA_031360565.1. Lineage (GTDB taxonomy): Bacteria > Pseudomonadota > Gammaproteobacteria > Burkholderiales > Burkholderiaceae_C > Polaromonas. The sequence goes on along the minus strand of JANMBW010000453.1, from coordinate 4,846 downwards.
GCACACCCTGCACCAGCGCCCTGATGCAGTGGCCAGTGGGCCGACTCGCCTGCACGAACTGCTGGAATCAGCTGGCAATCTCGTGCGTCGACGCTCCACCATTTTTGTAATGTCAGACTTCATCAGCGAAACCGGCTGGGAAAAACCTCTGGGCCAGCTCGCGCAACGCCACGAAGTAGTGGCAGTGCGATTGCTGGACCCGATGGAGCTGCAGTTACCCGACCTCGGCTTGATTCCCATCACCGACGCCGAGACCGGCGAGCAACTGCTGGTCGATACCCACGATGCCGGTTTTCGCAAACGCTTTGCCCGGATAGCCGCCCAGCGTGAAGCTGATCTGCGCCAGTCCCTGATGCAGGCAGGCGTCGACGCGCTGGAGCTTTCCACAGATGACGATTTGGTCGAGGCCCTGGTGCGCTTCACCGACTTGCGCAAGCGCAAGCGCCGCGTCACTGGCGGCCGCGCAGTGCCTACTACCCACCTGCGACAAGCGGCCTGACCTGTTCAAGGACTCACCATGACTTTTCTCTGGCCCCAATTTCTCTGGCTGTTACTGGCCCTTCCCATGCTGCTGCTGCTCTATGTGTGGCTGCTGCGGCGCAAGAAAAAAATGGCCTTACGCTACGCCAGCCTGTCCATCGTCCGCGAAGCCATGGGCACGAGTCAAAGCTGGCGCAGGCATATTCCACCGCTGCTTTTTTTGATCGCTCTGGCTGCGATGTTGCTTGCATCTTCCCGGCCCTCTGCAGTGGTGACCCTGCCATCGGACCAGCAAACCATCATGCTGGCCATGGACGTGTCGGGCAGCATGCGCGCCACCGATGTGCTGCCGAATCGGCTGGTGGCGTCACAGAATGCCGCCAAGGCCTTTCTAGCCGAGCTTCCGCGCCATGTGCGGGTCGGCATTGTTGCTTTTGCCGGTACGGCTGCTGTGGTGCAGCCGCCAACATTGAGCCGCGAAGACCTCACCGCTGCAATCGACAAGTTTCAACTGCAGCGAGGCACGGCCATTGGCAATGGCATTGTGGTGTCACTTTCCGAGCTGTTTCCGGATGCCGGCATTGACCTGGCGTCCATGCAATATGGCCGCGACCGCCAACGGGGTGTCGCGATAGACCAGATCGCCAAAGAGGGCAAGGACGGTTAGGAAGGCAAGAAACCCTTTGTCCCGGTCGCGCCAGGTTCCTACAGTTCCGCGGCGATTATTTTGCTAACAGACGGCCAGCGCACCACCGGTGTGGACTCTATGGACGCAGCCAAAGCCGCCGCCGACCGCGGTGTGCGCATCTACACCGTGGGCATCGGTACCGTGGATGGCGAAACAATCGGATTTGAGGGCTGGTCGATGCGCGTCAAGCTTGACGAGGAAACCCTTAAAGGCATCGCCCGCAACACCCAGGCCGAATACTTTTATGCAGGCACGGCAGGTGATTTGAAAAAGGTTTATGAAACCCTCAGCTCGCGCCTGACGGTAGTGAAAAAAGAGACCGAGATATCGGGCATCCTGGCGCTGGTGGCGGCGGCTTTTGCCCTGCTGTCTGCCGGCCTGTCACTGGCCTGGTTCAACCGTATTCTTTAAGCCGTCCAGGTAGGACGCGTGCGGCTAGCCCTGCTTGACATGGCATTCGCGCCGCAACAGGGCCAGCGCATCGCTGAAGGCATTGACCGCATCACTTTGCAAGGTCGGCTGGGCCTCTTCAATAAAGCTGTTCCATAGCGCCAGGTAGTCGCCCTGGTGCTGCGCAGGCGCACGGTCCCGGATGTACTGCTCTGCCAGCGCGGGTTGCAGCCCGGTTTTTTGAATTCGGCGTACCAGCGTCGCGGCGCTTTTCTCAGTCAAGAGCGTTTTGGGCGCAGCATTGCAGGCAACCGATAAAAACAAGGTGAGCAAGGAACTGTCATCGCTGTTGCCACCAGTGACTTTGCGCCAGGCCGCTGACGTGGTACGGTCGTGATGATCGACCTCGACCAAGCCATCCTCCAGCCAAAAATAACGTCCCATGAAAGCCGGACTCTGGTCAAACAACTTTCTGGCAGGCAGCCTGGTGTCCATGATTCTGGGCCAATCGCTTACCAACGATTGATGGACCGACTCGATCACCGCGTGAAATGGAGCAGGCAACTCAGCGGGCTTGCCTTGTCCCCAAGCAGGCGGAGGTACTGCTTGTTTGCGCAGCGCAGCGATCAGCTTTTCAAAAGCGATCCAGTCTGGCATGTCGGTGCGCCCGGCAGCCAGCACCAACAGCGCGGTTCGGATCACGGCCTCGGCATCCTTGCCGGCGTCTTCCAGCTCATCGGCATCCATACCTAGCCGGCCGGCCAGCCAGATCGCCGCCTCCATCATCAGCGTTACCTGCTGGCGTTGGGCCAATTCTGACTGGTAGTCTGCCAGGCTGCGCAGCGACCATTTGGCCAGCTGCGGAATCTGATCATCATGAAAACCACGGCGCTCGTTCATGCCAAAGTGGCTGCTTTGCGGCATGGCGATCAGTGTCTTGAGCATGTCCGATCCCGCTTTGGAACGCGACAAAAACGAGTGGTCGCGCAGCGACTCGGCAGCTTGCTGCAAGTCACCGCCGGAGCTGTCCTCTAGAGAAAGGCTGACTAGATTGACCATGCGGTCGCGGGCCTTTTCAAGTTCGGGACGCAAAAATTCGCTGCCGAAGTAACGCGCGATTTGCACCATGCCTTTGGGCGCCTCGGCACAGATGGCCTCGAGTTTTGGCATGTCCAGAATGCCGTGGCGCACGCCATACTGCAGTGCTTTTTCAAAAAACGGACGCGCGTCGTAGAGCGTGACAGTCGTCGGAGCGGCTAACGGTTGCGGGGTCATGGTGAAAGGACTGAATCAGCGGGATGCAGCTAGATCGCAGACTCCTCGTCTGACTCACGCTTGGCTGGCGTGGCCTGCCCCCGGTCGGTATCGCCGGTTTCGACCTTTCCGTCGTCGCTCTCGGTATCTTCCTCGCCCTCAAAACCCGCCTCGAAGGCGCTGGCTTTGGCGCGCAGCACCATCAGCATTTCGATGAAGAGATCAGGCAGCTGATAGCGCAGCAGCCATGCAAGCTGCATCCAGTCCTGATCAGAAATTTCGTCCAGTTCTACCCGGGGCTTGGCGTAAGCGATCGCCAGCAAGGCCGACTGCGACAGCATCTCGCCGTGGTCTTCCATGGCATCAAAGCTGCCGGTCCGGGCAAAGGTTTCGACCCGGCTCCACTTGTCTGAAAAATAATCGGCCAGTGCGTCGCTGCCGCCTTCCAGGTCGCCGATGGCGGTCAGAAACTCGACCGGGTCAGCGTCGTCGCGAAAGACGATGGCATTGACCATGCCGCGCAAGTGCGTACGCGTCAAATCCCGGTACTGCTTTTCAATCACCACCGCACGAGCGAACTGATCCGGCGTGACCAGCAAATTGATCACGGACTCTTTGGAGTTGTCGTATTCGCGAATCACCGCGAGGATGTCCTTGGGCGGCAATTGGTCGAGCACCACCATCAAGGCAGCGTCGCCTTCAGCATCGGCCAGCTCGACCAGCGCGCCTTCTGCGCCCACGATGTCGCCCGCCGCAATCAGGGTTTGTGTTTTTTCGATCAGGGCCAGATGGTTCATGTCTTTTGTCGGTTCAAGGTTTGCCAGTTAGTCTTTGCGGTCAAAGCCTTGCTCGACCATCCAGTCGTCGCCCGCTTCCTTGCGGGTCTGCGCATCGCCATCGCCAGCCCCATCACTGCCGTCTGCGCCATCATCGTGCGCGCCGTTGTCTTCGCCTTCATGATCACTCTCGTCGTCATTGTCATCGTCGTCGTGCTGCCCGGCGTGCGCCGCCTCCGGCTTGCCCGCAAGGTACTGCAGCCCGGCTGCCACCGTCATAAACCACTCGCCGCCAGGCTCTTTCAGCACGACGTCGGCCAGATCTTTAGCGAAGGGCGTCATCTGGATGCCCTCCACCAGACTGGACCATTCCGGCAACTCATCCGCCTCATGGGTCAGCAAATGGTCCATCACCGCAGGCTCGCTGAACGCGAAGCCCTGGTGAAACACCACGGCCACCATTTCGGGGCTGAGTTCCATCATCTGGACCAAAAAACCTATCTCCTGGCGCTTGTCGGTCAAGCGCTGACGCAGAACGTCCCGCCCTTCCGAGTCGAAGGTCAGGTCTTCCAGCTCAGACTGGTAAGCCGAATGCAGGTCAAGAAAAAAGGGAGAAAGGGTCATGAAGCAGCCAGTGGCAGGTCGTTGGATAGTGTTGATGGGCAAGCGTTCACACCAGCGGCTTGAAATAGTTGGACCAGATTTCACGCGCGGTGTCCAGGGGACTGTCGAGCAAATTGCGGCGCCGATTGTCGTCATAGGCTTGCCGTTTGGCCGCGTCAGACAGCACCTCATAGGCTTCCTGCACGGCACGAAAACGCGCGGCCGCGTCGGTCGCAGCATTTTTGTCAGGATGATAAAACGACGCTTTTTGGCGAAAGGCCTTTTTCACCTCAGCCAGCGTTGCAGCGCTGCTAAGCCCCAGGGCGGTGTAGTGGTCTGTCATGCGCGAGAGGTGTACCCGTTCATACCCATGCAGACAAACGTCCTTCAACCAGGCGATAGCGCCGGGCACAACGTGCTGCCAGCGACTCGTCATGCGTGACCACGATGAATGCAGTGCCCTGATCGCGGGCCAGTTGCAGCATCAGTTCAAACACGCCTTCGGCGGTGGCACGGTCCAGGTTGCCGGTCGGTTCGTCGGCCAGCACACAGCGTGGCCGGGTGACCAGCGCGCGGGCCAGGGCCACCCGCTGCCGTTCGCCGCCGGACAGTTCGCCTGGCAGGTGCGTGAGCCGATCGGCCAGCCCGACCCGCG
>JANMBW010000452.1:0-2539 GCA_031360565.1 Polaromonas sp. | reverse complement strand
TCCAGCGCGGCAGCGGTCGTGCTGTTGCCCACGAGGCCGTTGGCCGTTCGCATGGCAAGGGCATCCATGGGGCCAGAAGGCGGCACGCCCACATCCCAATAGCCCAGACGACCCGGCCAGTCCTGCACGGTGGTGTGCACGCCGGCACTGATGACATCCAGGGCATGACTGGGCGGGCTAAAAGTGCTCAAACTTCGAGTCGTGTGGCGCCCCTTCAAAAACGGCTCGAATTGCATCAGCCCGCGCAGGTAGGAGAGGTTGGACTCCAGTCCCGCGACACGGGTTTGCGCAAGGCCAGCTGCCAATTTGGCAATCGCCTGCTCACGGTCATCTCCCAGCGCAATGAGCTTGGCCAGCATGGGGTCGTACCAAGCGCCCACCTCGGAGCCGCGCTCGACCCAGGTGTCGATTCTCAGATCGGCCGGAAACACCACCTCTGTCAATACACCGGTCGAGGGCTGGAAGTTTTTAGCAGGATCTTCGGCGTACAAACGGGCCTGCACCGCATGGCCGTTTTGAGCAACAGCCAGGGTATTCAACGCCGGCAAATCGCCCGCTGCAAGGCGCACCATCCATTCCACGATGTCAACACCGGTCACCGCCTCGGTCACGCCGTGCTCGACCTGAAGCCGGGCATTGACTTCCAAAAAATAAAAGTCCTGTGTAGCGGCGTCGACGACAAACTCAACGGTCCCAGCCGAGCGGTACGAGACGCCCTCAGCCAGCCGGCGAGCCGTCTCATGCAGCGACTGCCTGACTTCAGGCCGAAGATGGGGCGCAGGGGTTTCTTCGACCACCTTCTGATTACGGCGTTGCAATGAACAGTCTCGCTCGCCCAATACCCGCACCTGGCCGGCACCGTCACCGAATATTTGTACCTCTATGTGGCGCGCATCGCTGATATAGCGCTCCAGAAAAACACCCGCTTCGGAAAAATTGGCCTGCGCCAAACGGCTGACAGTCTGAAAAGCGGCAGCCAGCTCCTCGGCAGTGCCACACATCTGCATGCCTATGCCGCCACCTCCAGCGCTGCTTTTAAGCATGACCGGATAACCAATGCTTTCCGCCGAGGTCAAGGCAGCTTCGGCATCGGCCAGCAGGCCCGTGCCGGGCAGCAGCGGAACCTTGGCCTGGGTCGCCAGCGCTCGAGCGGAATGCTTGAGGCCAAAAACCCGCATCTGGGCCGGTGTAGGTCCTAAAAAGACCAGCCCCGCTGCTTCACAGGCTTCAACAAAAGCCGGGTTTTCAGATACAAAACCGTAGCCGGGATGAATCGCCTGTGCACCTGTTTTCAGTGCCGCCTCGATCAGGCGCGGCATGGCGAGGTAACTCTGGGCCGGCGCGGCCGGTCCGATGCAAACGGATTCGTCGGCCATGGCCACGTGCATGGATTCCGCGTCAGCCTCCGAATAGACGGCTACCGAGCCGACCCCCATGCGCCTGAGTGTGCGGATGATGCGGCAGGCAATCGCGCCGCGGTTGGCGATCAATACTTTGGTGAACATACAGCTAGCAAGTGATGCAGGTCGTCCTGCGGACCGAAAGCAGCGCTGGTCGTCCAGCACAGCGTCGCCAGCCTAATCAGGGTCCGTCCCAGACCAGAAATCGCACCGGCGTAGGGTTGTAGGCATTGCACGGATTGTTGAGCTGCGGACAGTTCGACACCAACACCATCACATCCATTTCAGCGCGCAACTCGACATATTTGCCTGGCGCGGAAATACCGTCTTCAAAAGTGAGCTTGCCGCCTGGCGTGACGGGCACATTCATGAAAAAGTTGATGTTGGACACCACATCACGCTTGCTTAATTCTTCAGGGGCATGTGCGATGGCCAACAGGTAGTTGTCCCGGCAGCTGTGCATGAAGCGCTTTTCTAGCGCGTAGCGAACGGTGTTGCTTTCGCAGGCACACGCACCACCCAGCGTGTCATGACGGCCGCAGGTGTCGGCAACAATCGTCAGCATCGGTCGGCCCTCACTGGACATCAAGCGCGAGCCAGTTGTCAGGTACAGCGCGCCCTGCGACTGAATGGTGTGCGTCAGGCTGTAGCGCTCAAGTGGATCCGCCGCGCTATAAAAAATCGTGTCGACAGCCTGATTGCCTTCCAGGTCCAGGATTCGAAAAATCTGACCGCGCTTGAGCTGCTTCATCCAGGGCTCGCCCGCGGCAAGCGTTTCGTCTACGACGGCTTGTGCAGGGTCCAGATGGCTTTTAACTAGTGGCATAGACATGGTGGGTTTTCCGTCACAAAAAGTAGCGCTCAGTGTTGATGAAGCCACGACCGTTTTCAGCACAGGACAGTCGGCATAAATCGTCGGCGCCCGCCGTGCCAGAACGCCAGGCGGTGAGCTGGACCGTCTGGGGGTCGTAGGTTGGCCGCGGGTCGAACGGATGCGGGGCGGTCGACAAGACCACCAGAACATTCATTTCGAAGCGAAGGTCTATCGACTGGCCGGGTTGGCGGTGCGCCGTATCGAAATGCAGCGCACCCCCTGCATCCGTGATCACTTTGCTGAATAAATTGAGATTGGCCACGAC
>JANMBW010000385.1:0-5219 GCA_031360565.1 Polaromonas sp. | reverse complement strand
CTGGGACGAGTGGAACAACCTGAACGTCAAGAACATCATCATCGCAATCTTTGTAATCGGTATCGTCGGCTTGCTGCTGGAGTTCGCACTGATCAAGCTGGCTACCGCCTTCACCTTTGAAGAGGTCAAATCATGAGCGACAGCCTGACCTCCAAGTACATCGAAATTCAGAACGTCGAGCAGACCTTCAAGACCAAAAAAGGCCCGTTCTGCGCGCTGCAAAACGTCAACCTGACGGTGGCCAAGGGCGAATTCGTGGCCTTGATCGGCCACTCGGGATGCGGCAAGTCGACATTGCTCAACCTGCTGGCCGGCTTGACCTCGCCCACCGAAGGCTCCTTGCTGTGCGCCAACCGCGAAATTTCAGGGCCCGGCCCCGAACGTGCGGTGGTGTTTCAAAACCACTCCCTTCTACCCTGGTTGACCTGTTTTGAGAACGTTTACCTGGCCGTCGAACGCGTCTTTGCCGCGGCGGAAACCAAACCACAACTCAGGGCCCGCACCGATGCGGTGCTGGCGATGGTCGGATTGACAGCAGCGGCGCAAAAGCGGCCGGGTGAAATCTCGGGTGGTATGAAGCAGCGGGTTGGCATTGCCCGGGCGCTGTCGATGGAGCCCAAGGTGCTGTTGCTCGACGAGCCCTTCGGCGCGCTCGACGCTCTCACGCGCGCCAAGCTGCAGGACGAACTGCTGCAAATCGTCGCCAGCACGCACAGCACCGTGGTTATGGTGACGCACGATGTCGACGAGGCCGTGCTGCTGAGCGACAAGATTGTGATGATGACCAATGGGCCGTCGGCCACGATTGGCGAAGTGCTACCGATTGCACTGCCGCGTCCGCGCAACCGGGTGGAACTGGCCGAAAGCACGCAATACCTGCACTACCGCAAGGCAGTGATTGACTTTTTGTACACGCGGCAAGCGCATGTAGAGAAGACGGCGGCCTGAGCCTTTCACCCCCTGGCCGGCTGGGGATTACGGCACTGGCTTCGACATGCCGCCCGGCGATGGTGCATTTTTACCCGAATGGGTTGGCACGGCTCTCGCGATGAGAAGTTCTTACCACTCACTTCAAGGCTTCACCCATGGCTGGTTTTCGCACCTTTTTAAAGTCAGGCCATGCACCGACCTTGTTCGCTGCATTCTTTTATTTCGATTTCTGTTTTGCCGTCTGGGTTCTCAATGGCGCAATGGCGCCCTTCATCAGCGAAAGCTTCAACCTGAATGCCGCGCAAAAAGGATTCATGATCTCGGTGCCGATTCTGGCTGGTGCGCTGATGCGTTTCCCGCTGGGCATTCTGGCGCAGTACATTGGCCGCAAAAATGCTGCGCTGGTCGAGATGGGTCTGATCGTCGTGGCCCTGACGCTTGGCTACTTCTTCATCAGCACCTACGACCACGTGCTGGCGATGGGTGTACTACTCGGTATTGCTGGCGCGAGTTTCGGTGTGGCACTGTCTCTCGGTTCGGGCTGGTTCCCGCCCAAATACAAGGGCCTGGCGATGGGCATTGCCGGGGCCGGCAATTCGGGCACCGTGCTGGCAGTGTTGTTCGCCCCTCCCCTGGCGACCGCCTATGGCTGGCAAACCGTGTATGGCCTGGCCGCCGTGTGCATGCTGCTGCCCATGGCTGTCATGGTGATTTTTGCCAAAGAGCCACCCGACGTCGAACACCAGACCTTCCGCCAGCACATCGCCTGCCTGTTCGAAAAAGATGGCTGGGCCTTCAGCCTGATTTACGTGATCACCTTCGGTGGCTTCATCGGGCTGGCGAGCTTTCTGCCAACTTATTTCTATGACCAGTTCAAGGTCACCAAGATCGAAGCCGGCCAGTTGACCATGCTGGCGGCGCTGATGGGCTCGGCGGTGCGCGTGGTCGGCGGATATGTCAGCGACCGCATTGGCGGCATCAACACCCTCAGCGTGGTACTGGGCGTGGTAGCCGCCACGCTGGTGCTGTGCGGCCTGGCTGGCAATTCCCTCACCCTGACGACCCTCCTTTTCATGCTTTGCTTCGCCGCGCTCGGCGCCGGCAACGGCGCACTGTTTCAGTTGGTGCCGCTGCGCTGGCCGCTCGCAACGGCTGTCGCGGGTTCGATGATTGGCGAGGTCGGCGCGCTGGGCGGCGGATTTATACCCAATGCCATGGGCCTGAGCAAGCAGTATGCAGGCACCTACCTGTGGGGCTTTGTAGTCTTCGCGCTATTGGCGCTGGCCATGCTGCTTTTGCTGCGCAAGATGCAGATTCGTTGGACCCGGACCTGGGCTGAGAAAGGCGGTCGCGCACGCAGTGCGTGATCGATGCATCAGTGGCTGCAAATGAAGCGCCGCACGGCAGCCTCAAGTAATTTGCTATTTAAATAATAGCGCGTGGCGAAGGTATCGATTGGGCTAGAAGCCTAATCCACCAACAGAAATACCCTATTTCGGTAAAAACAGCAGCCAGTACACCAGCAGCAGATTGAACAGCACGCTGAAGGCCAACGCCAGCTTCCACAACGCGGTCGGGTCGCGCTGCATCAGGGGCGTCGGCGGCGGAGCGGTCAGGGGACGGGAGGCGCCGCGCTCCAGTGCCAGCAGCAGCTCTTCGGCGGTCTCAAAGCGCTGGCGTTTGTCGCGGGCCACGGCTTTGAGCACCACATGGTCCAGCCATATCGGAACTTCCGGGTTGTGCCGGCTCGGTGGCACCGGGTCGCGGTAGTAACGGCCGAGCTGGTAAGGCAGAACCTCGCCGTAGGGTAATTTGCCGGTGAGCAACTGATACAGCGTGACGCCCAGCGCGAACAGGTCACTTTGCGCGTCGGGTAATTCGGCAGGCACTTCGCCAGCCGATGCGCTGGCCCGGCCGCTGAACCCCCACTGCTCGGGGTTGATGTAGCTCGGTGTGCCGGCGTGCAGGGAGCGCAGCGCTTCGGGTTCGCGCCCGGACAGCGCCACGCCCAGGTCGAGCAAACGCAGCACGCCGTCTTCGCCCTGGTGCAGATTGGCGGGCTTGATGTCGCGGTGAATCACGCTTTGCCGGTGCAACAGTCCCAGCGCCTTGGCCACCTGCGTGCCAGCCGCCAGCACCTGCGGCACGCTGAATTTAAGCTGCCGACTCAAGAGCTGCTGCAGGGTTTCGCCAGCATGCCAGTCGTACAGCAAATAAAACGCACTACGAGGCAAGTCACCCGGCACGCGGTCATGAATATTGACCATGCAGCTCGCTGCGTTGGACGACTGCATGCGTCGGGCCAGCCAGGCTTCGTGGGCCAGCATGGTGCGCTCTTGCGGGTCATGCGCGCGCGCCGGGTGCAGCGTCTTTAGCGCATAGAGCTTTTGCGACTGCAAGGCCCTAACCTGGTACAGCACATTGATACCGTTGTCAGCGACCACTGCGGTCACCATGAAGCCGTCGAGCGTGTCGCCCAACTTAAGCCGTGCCGGAATGGGCAAGGCCAGCGACTTTCGATTTTCGTCCTGCAGGTTGGCATCGAGCAGGCCCAGCACCCGCACCACCAGCGCGGTGGCGTTGTCCTGACTGCCAGCGGCCAGCGCAGCGTCGACCAGTTGCCGGCTGAGCTGCTGCGCGCCATCATTGGCCTCCTTGACCAGTGCCAGCAACCGTTTGGCAGGCAGCGAACCATAAACGCCGTCGGTCAGCAGCACGAAGACATCGCCAACTTCCAGCTCGCCCTGCGAATAATCAACGACCAGCGTGTCTTCGGCACCGACGCACCGCAGCAGCTGGTGCCGCAAATCCGGGTGGTCGACCGCGTGGTCACTGGTGAGCTGGGTCAATACGCCAGCGCGCAGCAGGTAGGCCCGCGAATCGCCGACATGGGCCAGTGCGTACGACTGCCCGCGCAGCACCACAGCGGTCAGGGTGGTCAGGCCGATCGCCGGATGCCTGCGCCGGTTGACGCCCGCCAGCCAGGCATTTTGGGCGCCGATGATGCGGTCGAGCGCAACGGTGGTGTCCCAGGTTTCAGGCGTGCCGTAGTAGTCGCGGACCAGACTGGTGACGGTGGTTTGCGCGGCTTCCTTGCCCATGCCGCCCGTGCTGACGCCATCGGCAATCGCGACGATGGAGCCCATACCTTCCTGCCCCGGGTCGGGCAGCATGGCGGCGCAAAAATCCTCGTTGCTGTCCTTGCGGCCGGCGAGCGTTGCAAAACCGATGTCAATTTCAAAAGCCATGCACCAAGGTTAGCAAGACTCATGCCCAATGTTGGTGCGCAGGCCACATCATGCATGGCATGGTGCTTGCACCGTATGCAGCCAACCTACTGGAGTGAAGCGATGAAAAAATCAAAACTGGTGATGGTCGGCAACGGCATGGCCGGGGTGCGCACGCTGGAAGAATTGATCAAGGTCGCGCCCGAGCTGTACGACATCACGGTGTTTGGCGCCGAACCACATCCCAACTACAACCGCATTTTGCTCAGCCCGGTGCTGGCCGGCGAACAGACGCTGGACGAGATCGTGCTCAACAGCTGGGACTGGTATTCCGACAACCACATCACCCTGCATGCGGGTAAAAAAGTCATCAAGATCGATCGCGTCAAGCGCATCGTTTATGCCGACGATGGCACCGAGGAAGAATACGACCGTCTGCTGATGTGCACCGGCTCCAACCCCTTCATCCTGCCCATCCCCGGCAAGGACCTGAAGGGCGTGATCGCCTACCGCGACATTGCCGACACCAACGAGATGATCGACACCGCTACCAAGTACAAGAACGCGGTGGTGATCGGCGGCGGCCTGCTGGGCCTGGAGGCGGCCAACGGCCTGATGCTGCGCGGCATGACCGTGACCGTGGTGCATGTGAATGAATGGCTGATGGAGCGCCAGCTCGACAAGGTGGCGGGCAAGCTGCTGCAAAAGTCGCTGGAAGACCGGGGCCTGCAGTTCCGCTTGGGCGCGCAAACCAAAGAGTTGGTGGGCGGCGCAGGTATCGATGGCCAGCCAGGGCGTGTGACGGCCATCCATTTCAAGGACGGCAGCGAGCTGGCCACCGATCTGGTGGTGATGGCCGTGGGCATCCGCCCCAACACCGACCTGGCCGCCAGCATGCGCCTGCACATCGACCGCGGCATTGTGGTGAGCGACACCATGCAGACCATCACCGACGCGCGTATTTACTCGGTCGGTGAGTGTGCGGCGCACCGTGGCATTGCCTACGGCCTGGTGGCCCCGCTGATCGAGCAGGCCAAGGTCGCGGCCAACCATCTGGCGCAG
>JANMBW010000327.1:0-1555 GCA_031360565.1 Polaromonas sp. | reverse complement strand
GGTCGGGCTGGTGTACCACCTGATCTACCGACAGGCTCCCGGCCCCAATAGAAACCCCTGAGAGGCCGCGTCTGGCAACGCGAGCCGTCAGAATCTCGCAGTCAGCTAGGCCCTCGCCAGCTGCTGGTGCGCGGGCTTTGGCGGTGACAGGCTAGCCGTATGGTTTTGTACATTGCTGCTGCCAATTACCCCCCCGCCCAGGCACACCTCGCCGTCATACAGCACCGCCGACTGCCCGGGCGTGACAGCCCATTGGGGCTGGTCAAAAACCAGGTCGCAGTGGGTGGCGCTCACCGCGCTCAGTGTGCACGCTGCATCGGCCTGACGGTAACGGCTCTTCGCGGCCAGCGGGCCCGGCTGCGGCGGCAGGCCGGCTACCCAGCTGCAGTCCTGAGCCGTCAGCGCGGTCGATTGCAGCCACGGGTGCGCATGCCCCTGCACCACCCATAGCGTGTTGGACTCCACATCTTTTCGCGCCACAAACCATGGCTCGTGCTCGCCGACGCCGCGCTGGCCGCGCGCCTGAGCGGCTTTCAGTTCAGCACCGCGTGCTTTGACGCCACCAATCCCCAGACCCTGTCGCTGTCCGAGCGTGTAAAAACTTAAACCGACATGCTCGCCCAGCACCCGGCCCTGGTCGTTCTTGATCGGCCCCGGCACCTTGGCAATGTAGCGGTTCAAAAATTCACGAAACGGCCGCTCACCGATAAAGCAGATGCCGGTCGAATCTTTTTTCTTGGCGTTGGGCAGGCCGATCTCGCCAGCAATGCGGCGCACCTCGGTCTTGTGCAGTTCGCCAACCGGGAACAGCGTTTTGGACAACTGCGCCTGGTTGAGCCGGTGCAAGAAATAGCTCTGGTCTTTGCTAGCGTCCAGGCCCTTAAGCAATTCATGCAGGCCGGTGACCTCGTTTTGTCGAACCCGCGCATAGTGCCCGGTTGCGATTTTTTCAGCGCCCAGCCGCATCGCATGGTCCAAAAACGCCTTGAACTTGATTTCGGCATTGCACAAAATATCCGGGTTGGGCGTGCGGCCGGCCTGGTATTCGCGCAGGAATTCGGCAAAGACGCGGTCCTTGTAATGGCTGGCAAAGTTGACATGCTCGATCTCGATGCCGATCACGTCGGCCACCGCAGCAGCATCGATGAAGTCGATGTTGGACGAGCAAAACTCGTCGGCGTCATCGTCCTCCCAGTTTTTCATGAAAATGCCGACGACCTCATGCCCCTGCTGCTTCAATAGCCAGGCGGTGACGGCAGAATCCACGCCGCCGCTTAGGCCTACCACCACCCGCTGCCGGCTGAAATGCTTGTCCATAGGTGTGGATTATCCCCGCTGGGACCGTTGCTGCAGGGGCACTGGCTTATAGTCGGGCAGTTCCAAAAAACGAGGTGGCTGTGCGCGCAGATGTACTGGTGATTGGTGGCGGCAATGCGGCCTTGTGCGCGGCGCTTATGGCGCGTGAGGCGGGAGCCAGTGTGATGCTGCTCGAAGCGGCTCCGCGCGAGTGGCGTGGCGGCAATTCAATCCACACCCGCAACCTGCGCTGCATGCA
>JANMBW010000299.1:0-1767 GCA_031360565.1 Polaromonas sp. | reverse complement strand
AAGGCGCTTGCACAGCATTTTGGCGAGCTTGACGCGGTGATGGACGCGACGCCCGAGCAACTGCTGTCGGTCAATGACGTTGGGCCGGTCGTGGCACAGAGTATTCGCACATTTTTTGACCAGCCGCACAACCGTGAAGTGGTCGATCAGCTGCGTGCCTGCGGGCTGACCTGGACAGAAGGTCCACCCGCTGCCACCGCGCCGAAACCCCTGGCGGGCAAAACGTTTGTCATCACCGGCACGCTGCCCAGCTTGAGCCGCGATCAGGCCAAAGACCTGCTGGAAGCCGCTGGCGCCAAAGTGGCTGGCAGTGTGAGCAAAAAAACCGACTACCTGTTGGCGGGAGCAGACGCAGGTAGCAAGCTCGACAAAGCGCGGTCACTTGGGGTGGCTGTGATAGACGAGGCGGCCTTGCAGGCGCTGGTTTCTGCGCCTGACCTTCTGTCGTAGCGTTGGCGTAACGGTAGTACTGCATCTTTAGGCTAGTCGAGGAACGCCTTACATGACGTTACCGGTCTTTGCACACCCGCCATTTTGCGGCGTTTTTCGTACACGCAGGCGCATCACAATAATCAGAAGCTCAGCCACCACCAAGGAAGTTCTCATGACAACTCAGCGCACTTTTGGGGCATTGTCCCTTGTAGGTCTGGTTTCCCTTCTGTCTGGTTGTGTTGTGGCGCCCATCGGCCCCCCCGGTACCTACTACGGCGGATCGGAAGTTTATGTCCAACCGGCACCGGTGGTGGTGGTCCCAGGCCCGCCGAGCGCTTACTACGGTTACCCCGGCTACCGAAGCCATCCAGGCTACCGAAATCATCCTGGTTATCGGGGATTTCGTTACTGGCGGTAAGGCTTGCCCGGCAGCGCCATAATGCACTATGGCTGTTCGGCAAATTCTTAGGATGGGCGACGCACGATTGCTCCGGCAGGCGCTGCCAGTCACTGAATTTGACACCGACGCGTTGCATCTGCTGGTTACCGACATGGTTGACACCATGCGTGCGGCAGATGGTGCAGGCCTCGCCGCGCCGCAGATTGGCGTCAATCTTCAGCTGGTTATTTTTGGTTCGGACGAGATCAATCCGCGCTACCCCGATGCGCCGTTGGTTCCCCGAACCACGCTTATCAATCCGATCCTCACACCCTTGAGCCCTGACGAAGAGGACGGTTGGGAGGGTTGTCTGTCGGTACCCGGCTTGCGCGGCCTGGTGCCGCGTTTCACGCAAATTCGGTACACCGGTTTTGATCCTTACGGCGAGCCTATTGAGCGGGTCGTGGACGGATTTCATGCCCGAGTGGTGCAACATGAGTGCGACCATCTGCTCGGCAAGCTCTACCCGATGCGCATCCGGGATTTCAGCCAGTTTGGTTTTACCGACGTTCTTTTCCCTGGTCTGGATGCCTCGCGGGACGAATGACGCGTTTGGGCGTATGCTCTGACCGGCATTTTTAACAACTTAGCGGAGATGGCATGAAAAAAATATTGGGTAGCCGTGTGATGGCTTGCGGTGTGGCGGTCCTGTTGGCGAGCGGCGCGGTGATGGCTCAAAATGCGGCCGGCTTGATCAGCGAACGCAGCATCACGGCGAATGCCGCCTTGGAACTGGCCACCACCAGCTTAGAGCGCTGCCGCGCCGATGGCTACAAGGTCACGGTCACGGTGATCAATCGGCATGCCCGGACCGCAGTGGTGCTCAGTGACGATGGTGTGAACCCGCACACGGTCGAAAACAGCATGCGCAAGGCCTACACCGCATTCACCACCCG
>JANMBW010000158.1:0-2796 GCA_031360565.1 Polaromonas sp. | reverse complement strand
AATGGCCGCGACGTCCTGAAACAGCAGGATGGAAAAACCAGCTTGGCCGCTGGAGGTGGGCATCAGGTTGCGCTCGCCGATGGCCTGCAGGGCAATCGCGGTAGACGACAGGGCCAGCCCCAAACCGGCGACCAGTGCGGTCTGCCAGCTGACGCCCAGCATCATGGCAGCGCCGGTGAGCAGTGCTGCGCAGCCCATAACCTGGGCGCTGCCCCAACCGAAAATGGGCCGGCGCAAATTCCACAGACGCGTGGGCTCGAGTTCAAGCCCAACCAGAAAAAGCATCAGCACCACACCGAATTCAGCAAAGTGGAGGATGTCTTGCACATTGGTCACCAGGCCCAGCCCCCACGGGCCGATTCCAATGCCTGCTGCGAGATAGCCAATGATGGCGCCCAGACCCAATTTTTTGGCGAGGGGTACGGCAATCACTGCCGCAGACAGATAGATCAGGCTGTTGATCAACCAGGCGGGGGCCTCGGGCGTCATGCAGGTCGCGGCTCAGTGGGCCGGTCATTCATGGGGACCACGCATGCCGGGCATTGCTCCAGATCGTCGAGCTCGGGCCAATCGGGGTAGCTTTGAAGGCGCTGGCTGAAAGTTTCAACGTGGCGGGCAACGATGTCGGGTCCGCCGCTGTGCGCGCCATGCAGCACCATGGGCGGTAAAAACCGCATGCTGCAGACGGCTGCCGTTTGTTCGTAAGGCGGCAAAAAGGCATCAAAAAAATAGCGGTTGTAGCCTGCCGGGTGGTAGGACGCGTCCGGTCCGCCAGTACTGGCGACCAGCCATAAATCCTTGCCCTGCAGGGCCCTACCGTCCCCAAGGCTGCTGGGTCCCGCATCGCCACCATAGGCCCACCCATAAGTTAGCACCTCGTCCAGCCACAGCTTTTGCAGAGCCGGCATCGAGTACCACTGGATCGGGTGCAGCAGAACGACCAGCTTGGCTTGTTGCAGCGCCGCCTGCTCATGGGCAACATCGATCGAGTAATCCGGGTAGCTTGAATACAAGTCCTGCACCTGCACCCGTGGCAACCTCCTGGCCGCTTCCATCAAGGGGCGGTTGACCCGCGATTCGCCCCATGCGGGATGGGCGGCGACGACATAGATGTCCGGCCCTGACGGGCTTGCCAAAGTCGTGGAGTCGGTTGCAGGAGGACTTGCCATGCCGTTACCATAACGTAAAAGCAAAGCTAAAAAAACCTGAGGAGCTTCGTATGCCTGTGGTCGTCATTGCCAACCCCAAGGGCGGCGTCGGTAAATCAACGCTCGCCACCAATGTGGCCGGCTACTACGCTGGGCAGGGTCATGCGGTCATGCTTGGCGACGCTGACAGGCAGCAGTCTTCGAGGCTCTGGCTGGGCCTGCGCCCCCCTGCCGCCAGGCCGATTTCCACCTGGGAATTCAACGCCGACCTGATTGTCAAACCGCCCCGAGGCACGACCCATGTGGTCCTTGACACGCCTGCCGGGATGCAGGGCTGGCGCTTCAACGATGTCATGAAGCTGGCTGACAAAGTGCTGGTGCCGCTGCAACCGAGCGTCTTCGATATTTTTGCTACACGCGCCTTTCTGGACCAGCTTGCCGAGCACCGCCACGTCGGCAAACTGCAGGTGGGCATTGTTGGGATGCGGGTGGATTCCCGAACCATCGCCGCAGACAAGCTGCGTGAGTTTGTCGAAGGGCTGGGCCTGCCGGTCCTCGGCTATGTTCGCGACACGCAAAACTACATTCACTTGGCCGCACGTGGTCTCACGGTTTTCGACGTCGCACCGGGCCGGGTCGAAAAAGATCTGCAGCAGTGGCAGGGCCTGTGCAAGTGGCTGAGCGCCTGAGGCCATGCGGACCTTTCAAACCCTCTCCGAACTGGCGGCCTGCGTCGGAGAAACCATTGCTGTCAGCGACTGGATCACCATCACGCAACAGCGGATCGATTTGTTTGCGGACGCCACCGATGATCACCAGTGGATTCATGTTGACCCCGTCAAAGCCGCCGCCGGTCCATTTGGCAGCACCATTGCCCACGGGTTTTTAACCCTCTCCCTGATTCCCAAATTCTTTGAATCGTCTTTTGAAATCCTCGACTCGCATCTGGGTATCAATTACGGACTGAACAAGGTGCGCTTCATGGCACTGGTTCCGGTGGGCAGTCGCCTGCGTGCGCACATGACCTTGCTAGAGGCCGAGCCGGTCGACAACAATGGCCTGCAATTCACCTGGGAGGTCAGGATTGAGCGGGAAGGCTCAGGCAAACCGGTGTGCGTGGCGCAGTCGCTGATGCGGCGCTACCCGTAAGCGCTCAAGGTGCCAGTGGGCGCGGCGTCAGAGGGGCGTTGGCGTTGACAAAGCCGTTTTGACGCCAGGCTTCAAAGACACTCACCGCCACCGCATTGGACAGATTCAGGCTGCGTTGACCTGGCAGCATCGGCAACCTGAGCAGCTGCGCGGCTGCAAAGGATTGACGCACCGCAGCGTCCAAGCCGCGAGTTTCAGCCCCGAACACCAGCCAGTCGCCAGGCAAAAACACCGTATCGAAAACGCTCAGGCTGGCATGGGTCGTCAGGGCAAAGCGCCGACCGGGCGCAGGCTGCTCACTGTCGAGCAAAGCCTGCCAGCTGGCGTGGCGAAGCACCTGGGCGTATTCGTGGTAGTCCAATCCAGCGCGCCGCATGTGCTTGTCCTGCATGGAAAAGCCCAGTGGCTCGACCAGATGCAGGCGACAACCGGTGTTGGCTGCTAGCCGAATCACATTACCCGTGTTGGGCGGTATTTCGGGCTCGACCAGAACGATATT